>CALAGN010000052.1 GCA_937891785.1 uncultured Octadecabacter sp. | reverse complement strand
TGAGGCGGTGTACCCAGAACTGATGGCCGTCGATGTCGACGATCCGCAGTATCGGACGCTTTTGGCGGCTGTGGCCCAAGACTTATTAGCAAATTAATGTGGTGCCTCGGTGGTGCCAATTAACTGGGTATCACTGCCAAAATATTACCTAAGTCATTGATTTTAATGGTGCCCCCACACGGACTCGAACCGCGGACCTACTGATTACAAATCAGTTGCTCTACCAGCTGAGCTATAGGGGCACTGCGCGCTGTGCTAACCAAGCGCGGGGCGGCGTGCAAGTCCTTTTTCGCGCATTTCGTGTCGATCTGCCCTATCGATTTGCGCGGGCCAGCAATGCGACGGCGGCAAGGCCGACGAGCGTGATCATCAGGGCGGCGGGCGCGGCCTCGGCGATGTTTTCAAGGCTGGCCTTTTCGTGCACCCGCGTCGCCAGTGTATTGTAGTTAAAAGGGCGCAACAGCAGGGTTGCCGGCAGTTCTTTGACACAATCCACAAACACCAACAACAGGGCCGACCCGACCGAGGCCCGCACCAGTGGGATATGCACCGCCCGCAACGTCCCGCCTGCCGTGCGCCCCAAAGATCGCGCCGCCATGGGCAGGCTGGGTGATACACGGTCAAGGGCTGCGTCCGCCGTTCCTTGGGCAATTGCAAAGAACCGCACCACATAGGCCAGGCACAAAGCGGCGGCAGATCCCGTCAGGATCAGCCCAGGATCTTGCCCCGTTACGCGCAAGACTGCATCGGCCACCGCGTTATCGAATGCCGCCAGCGGGATCAGGATACCAAGGGCCAGCACGGCACCGGGTGCCGCATAGCCAATCGCCGTGATCGGCATCAGCAACGCGGGCAAACGCCGCCCCGACAAGCGCACGCCGTAGACCATGAATAGCCCCCCTGCGACCGTCAGCACGGCCGCAGCCCCACCAACGCCAAGAGTATGCATCAAGGCGCGTAGCAGACCGGGTGCTGCCCATTGGCGTGCGTCCATCGCGTGTTCAAGCAGAACCAGCACGGGGAGCATGAACCCGAATGCAAATGGCAAAAAACAGGCCGCACTGGCAGCCCACGCTGCCGCGCCGGACAAGGGTTGCCCCTCGATCGGACGCGGCCCACGGGCGGTGCCGAAAAAACGGCTCTTGCGGCGGCTGAATTTTTCTAACGTGACCAGGATCACGACCAGAACTAGCACACAGGTGGCGATCTGTGCGGCACCGCCAAGATTGCCACTTTGGAGCCAAACCGAAAAAATACCTGTCGTCAGCGTCTGCACTGCAAAATAGTCGACCGTGCCGAAATCATTAACGGTCTCCATCATAACAACGGCCACCCCCGCCACAATTGCGGGGCGTGCCAAGGGCAGACCAACACGCAAGAACCGCCCCGCAGCGCCGACACCTAACGCGCGCGCGACGTCATAACCGGCGCTGGATTGCTCGCGAAACGCAGCACGCGCCAAGATATAGACGTAGGGGTAAAGCGAGGCACTGAGCACCAGCACCGCCGCCGTCCGCGTGCGAATTTCGGGGAACCAATACTCGCGCGCCGATTGCCAGCCCGTGACCTCGCGCAGCACTGTCTGCACCGGCCCCGCATATTCAAGAAAATCAACTAGCGCATAGGCGCCCACGTAAGCCGGCACCGACAACGGCATAAGCAGCGCCCATTGCAGCCAGCGTCGCCCCGGAAAGCGATACATGACAACAAGCCACGCCGCCCCCGTCCCCATCGTAGCGGTCAAAGCCCCCACGCCGATCATCAAGATCAACGAGTTGCGCAAATAGCGCGGCAGCGTGGTCGATATGAGATGCGGCCAAATATTATCAGAGGGGGTAAGCGCGAACCAGATGACGGCGACAATCGGCGAGACCACCAACACGGCAATAACCAGCGCCCCGAGGGACCACGGGTTCACACGCAATTTTGGCCATCGAGAGCCGTTTATCTGACCAGAAGACTCGGACATATCAAGCGCCTACCCGAAAGCTGTTTCACTGTCCAGAAAACCGCTTATAGTGATTGCAACGAAAACAACGCGAAACGGCGGCTACTATTGCAGATTGCATATCATATCGGCGCTAATTGTACGGACAACGATCGGCTTTTGAAATCGCTTCTTAAGAACGTCGATACCTTCACCCAGCAAGGCATCAAAGTTCCCGGGCCCGGAAAGTATCGCCGTCTTTTGCGCGAAACCATCCAGAATCTGGGCGACAATGATCCCGCGCCTGACACAAGCGACATCTTGATCGACGCGATCCTTGACGAAGAGGTCACGAACAGGCTTGTTCTGAGCCATTCAGAATTTATCTGCGTCCACCGCCGAATTTTCGAAAATGCGCAATTTTATGGCCTGCTTGAAATGAAACTCGGGGGGCTGCGCAAACTTTTCCCGGGCGAGGAACTGGAGTTACACATCGCGTTGCGCGATCCGGCCACGTTTGTGCCCGAAGCGTTCCTTCAAACCAAGGACACGTCCCTTGCAGAATTTCTAAACGGGATGGAACCACGCGACATCCGCTGGTCAGACGTTATCACGCGCATTCAATCCGTTGTGCCGGGCGTGCCGCTGACGGTCTGGTGCAACGAAGATACACCGCTAATATGGGCGCAACTGATCCGCGAATTATCCGGGGTTGACCCGCTTACGAAAATCACGGGCGGATATGACCTGCTGAGCACAATCATGAGCGCGGACGGCATGAAGCGCTTTCTGAGTTACCTCAAAAGTCACCCGCCCCAATCCGAAATTCAAAAACGCCGTATCATTGCGGCCTTCCTCGACAAATATGCGCTTGAGGACGAGATCGAAGAAGAAATCGACCTGCCCGGCTGGACTGAGGATTTGATGGCCGAGCTGACGGAAAACTACGAAGACGACGTGTTCCAGATCGCTCGTATGCCGGGCGTGAATTTCATCGCCCCATGAGTTTTTTCAATGCGTGTTCCCGTGACTGAGCGCAGCCGTCCTTTTATGCAATGCGATGTGTTCAGTACGCATCCGACAGGCGGCAACGGATTGGCCGTGGTGCTGGATGGCGCAGGGCTGAGCGATGATCAGATGCAGGGGTTTGCGCGCTGGACCAATCTGGCGGAAGCCACTTTTATCTGCCCTGCCACGGAGGCCGGCGCCGATTATCTGCTGCGCATCTTTACGGTGTCGCGCGAACTGCCGTTTGCAGGGCATCCCACCCTTGGGTCTGCGGCCTGCTGGCTTGCTGCGGGAAATACGCCGTTGCAAAGCGGGTTGATCGTGCAGGAATGCGGTGTCGGGCTTGTGGCGATTGATCTTACGGGCGACACGCCTGCGTTCATTGCGCCACCGACCAAAATTTCGCCGATGCCTGAAGATGTGCTGGACGCAATTGCCACTGGGTTGAAGCTTGATCGCAGCCACATCCTGCGCCACGCGGTGCTGGACAATGGTCCAGTTTGGCATGTGATCGAAATGGCTTCGGCGCATGATCTGATCACGCTGGACGCAAGTCTGATCACGCCAGTGCCACCATTTTTTGTCGGCCTGATCGGCGCGCAGGACAGGAGCGCGTATACAGATTACGAAGTGCGTATGTTTTCGATGGACGCGGGCCTGATCGAAGATCCTATTACCGGATCTCTCAACGCTGCACTGGCCCATTGGATGCAAGATCAGGGGCGCGCGGATGCGCCTTATGTGGTGGCACAGGGCAGTTGCATTGGGCGTCGCGGGCGCGTGCATGTGGCCCAAGATAGCGCTAATAACATGCGCATCGGCGGTCACACCAACATCCTAATCAGAGGTGATGTGACCCTTTAGCAGTTACATGCCCAGCGCTTCTTTATACATTTCCAGCACCGCTTCTTCTTCGTCGATGTCGTTCTGGTCACGCTTGCGCAAGGCGATCACTTTGCGCAGGATTTTCGTGTCATAGCCCCGCCCTTTGGCTTCGGCCATAACTTCCTTTTGTTGCTCGGCGATGTCCTTTTTCTCGGCATCCAGACGTTCCATACGCTCGATAAACTGGCGAAGTTCTTCGGCGGTGACGCGGTAGCTGGTGTCGGTAACGGAATCGGACATAGGGGCGGCCTTTCGCATGCTGAAATAAGACCCCTTCCCTACCCGCGCGCCTTTCTCACCGCAAGGGTCGCTAGCTTGCAAATGCACCTGCCAGCCGCTAGGGCAACGCCATCAGACAACGGAGAAATGCATGGACTGGCTTATCTGGATTGGCGCGGGTATTTCTGTGATCGGATTGATCGGCATTATCGCGTCGATCGTCATGGTCACAAAGGCGAAACGTGCCGGACTTGACGATGATGTCTTGCGCACGCGGGTGCAAAGCATCCTGCCACTTAACCTTGGCGCGCTGTTCTTGTCGGTCATCGGATTGATGTGTGTGATCGTCGGAATTATTCTGGGCTAGCAGCTTGGGCAGCGAGCGCGTCAAACCCGTCCGCGTATTTGATCACCTCATGAACGAGTGCTGGCATCTGCCATGTGGCATCATCCTGCGCCAGCTGGGCGGTCTTGCGGCACAATCCCAATAACCCTATGCTTTGTGCTGCGCGCATTGGTCCACCGCGACGGCGTGTAAAGCTCATGCCATGCATTGCCATCGCATCCACATCCGCTGCACAGCGTGCAGTGCCACCCCCTATCATGCGCGCGCCTTCGGCCATAAGTGCCGCAATCAGCGCTTGGCGAACCCATACTTTTTCGGTGATTGGACCACCGCCTTCGCACAGTCCAAACGGACCCTTTCGAAACCCATAATCAACCATGATCCGATCAATGTCGTCTTCGCCAAGATCATCACGCAAAGGTGCCTGGGCTGCACTGTTCCAAACCGGGTGGAGGCGTCTCAGGATCGCCTTGCCAGCGGGGTCAACAAGTCTAAAGCCTTGCCCTTTAGGTTTCAGCAATTCAGGGCCCGCGCGCTGTTCAGCCAGAAAGACGTGACGCAACGCAACCGATTGCTGGTAAATATGACAGCTTTCAAATGCATCCGCCTCTCTTGGGCCAAACCGGTAACGAACGGCAAAAGAACCGCACCTTCGACACAGTCAACAATACGGTGGGCTGCGTAGCGAGGAATCGCCGCAAGCGCGGGCTCGTCTCCGCCAGTCAAAGCGCCGCCATGTATCCCCACGACGACACGCACGGCGCAACCTTCGATTTGACGGCAAATCCCTGCAAGACTTGGCGGATTACTGCGGCCCTTGGCCCATCCGGACATATCGAGACCGGCGGAAAACATCGCCCCGTTAGCAACGATAAGCCCGCTGTAATGTCGCCACGCTCTGGCCATGGCACCTCTTTACGCAGTTACTTGGGGCAGAATTTGCGCAGGGGCTCAATAAGGCAAGGGCAAGCAACGCGCGCGCGCGCGATCTTTGAACCGGCGTCGGGCCGAAAAGAGGCTTACACGTCGGCAGGCACGGGGCAGAACACCTCGAACAAACGCTCAAGGATCGGGCCAAGACGCGGGTCGGCAAGCCGGTAACGGATTGTGCGACCATCGCGATCACAGGCCACAAATCCCTCGGCGCGCAAACGTGCAAGTTGCCCCGAGACGTAAGACTGGCTTGCACCAAGCGCTTCCTCAAGATCGCCAACGCAGCGCTCGCCCGGCAAAAGCGCACAAAGCAGGCGTAGGCGTTGCGGGTTCGAGAGCGCCTTAAGAACATCTGCAGCTTCGCCTGCTGCGGCGTCCATTGCGGCCATATCGACTTGGGGTGCGTTTGGTATTATCATGTCTCGTAGATAGTCCTTCAGGATATATATTTCATTGTTGCGATGTTTGCGCTTTGGCGCGCATCTGTCAAGGGTTCTGGACGCCCGCGCGCGGCTGCATTATGACTATTGCATGGATATTCGCCCCCTCAGCCCGACCTATGCCGTGTCCCCGCAAATTGCCGCCGAAGATGTGGCAGCGATTGCAGCCGCCGGATACACAACGATCATCTGCAACCGCCCCGATAGCGAAGTACCCCCTGCCCTCCAGGCAGAAGCGATCGGCGCTGCGGCAAAGGCTGCTGGCCTTGGGTTTGTGGTGATTCCTGTGACCCACCAAACGCTGGACGCCAGCAAGGTCGCGGCGCAAATGGACGCGATGGCGCAGGCCGGTGGGCCGGTGCTGGCCTATTGCGCATCCGGCACGCGCTGCTCGATCGTGTGGTCCATGGCACAAGCTGGCACGATAACTGCGGATGATATTATCAACGCGACGGCCACTGCCGGATATGATCTGGCTGGTATGCGTCCTCAACTAGAGGCTTTGGCCAAATCCTGATCGGTTTGTGCGGCGGCAGTTTGGCCAGGCGCACTGTTTGGCTGTTCACTGTTTGCCGGATCGGCCTTGGCGGGGGCGGATACTGACACTCCTTGGATTGGCGCGGTGGGTGTTAACGCGGTATGCGGGACGCCGTCATCAGTGGGGTCCAGCGTGGCACGGTTTGTCGTTTCAACCCGCACGGCCCGCTGACCCGCCATTTGACCAAGCCGCGCTGTCGTCACTATACGCCCATCCGCCCCGACCAGTTTGATCGACGTCACCCGCGTGCCCGCTAAGGGAATGACCTGCCCAAGTTCGAATGCTTCGATCTGCGATACCGGCAGGCGGATCCTGTGCAGAACCGCGTTTAGGTTTGCATGGGAGTTTTGCACCTGATCGTTAAAGGCCGCGGCCCATGCAGCGCAGGTTGCCCCATCTTTGGGGGCGGCGCGCGGATTGCGGTGTTGCGGCAGCGCAAGACACAGCTCGCCTTGCCGTTCGCCCGCAGCAAAATCAAGCGACAGACGCACCAACCGATAAGCCCCGTCAGGCAAGGCTAATCCGGCCGCGCGCGGCCCCTCAAGCGGTGGGCCGATTGTTGTGTCCGCAGCCCACCCGGCCAGTTGGGTGCCAGTGGCCGTCTCGTTCAGCATCGCAAGAAACGCCACCATAACAGGTGTCGCCAGTGCGGCGTCAGCAGCCGTAACTCCGCGTGGGGTGGCGGCTGCGGTGGACAAGGCGCCCATGGTCTGAATTTCGATCAAACAAGACCGCAATTCGGGATCAACTGCCAAAAGACCAAGCAGGTCTGCCCCACTGTCCGCCCCTGTGGTGGCAGACAAAATCATATGATCGGGGCTTAACTGATCAACCACCTCGTCCAAGGTCATGATATCATCGGTCAGACCAAGAACCGTCAGCCGCAACCCCACAGTGCGATCTGCCGCACGGCTAAGTGCCAAACGCAACGCACGCCCCGGTGACATATCCGCCGCTGGCGGCGTTGCCGGTGCACCCTGCCGCAATTTACGCCGCAGCACTGATTGGTCATTGTTGTCGGGCATATCCGGCCTGATCCTGCACCCGTTTGAATTGAAAAAGACCATAACCCCAACGGGCTTACCAATGTCCTAACGTGTGTTCTACCGGGGTCGCGTCGCTGTTGCGGGCAATGTCACGCGAAAGGCAGCGCCGCCCTGACCGGGAAGATAGTCAATCTGCCCACCCAAACGTCCCATGATCTCTCGGCAAATCGCAAGGCCAAGGCCCGCGCCACCAGCCTTGCCAGAATCCGTCAAGCGTGAGAATTTCGCGAATATCAGCGCTTGATGATCTGCGACGATCCCGCGGCCATTGTCTGTGAAATCAATAACCTGCGCGCCATCGACACGACGCACGCGAATGCGCAGTTCCGGCTTTTCTGCGTCGCAGTATTTCTGAGCGTTAGCGATCAGGTTGATAAACACCTGCGTCAAGCGATCAAGGTCGGTAAACAGGGTCAGCTGTTCGTCGGCGGCACGTCGGTGAATGCCTAATTCACCCAAATCAACGCCCGCCGCCGAAATCGCACGATCAAGCAGCCCGCGAAGGCTCCCCTCGCTGTTGTTCAGCTGCACCTGCCCGTTTTCAAGGACCGCAAGATCAAGCAGATCATCCAGCAGACGAGTCAGGCGCAGGGCCTCGTCGTGGATAATACCCGCATAGCGCGCCTGCTCATCCGCGCCCATTTCGCCGTCGCGCAGGATTTCCGAAAACGACCGGATTGATGTCATGGGCGTGCGTAATTCATGGCTGATTTGGCTAAGGAATGCGTCCTTTTGGATCGACAAGGCAGTCAATTTTTCATTGGCGTCACGCAGGGCCCGCGCGGTATTTTCCTGCTCGGCTGATTTGGCTTCAAGCTGGCTGGAATACTCAAGAATTTGCGCCGCTTCGTCCGCCACCGCGATCAAGTCCTGCACAGAAACATTCGCGCCCTGCGTCAATTGCCCAACCATCGCGTGTGCCGTCGCCGCACCAACCGATCCGGCCAGTTCACGTTCAAGCCGCTCAATGAATTCAGGGGTAACATCAGGCAGATAGCCTTCTTTGCCCTGCTTTTGCGCTGCAGCCTGAAACAGCGCCTGCGCCTGACCAGACCCGATGATCCGCTGCGCCATGATCAACAAATCCTCGGCACCTGCCGCACTTTGCGTGGCGGCGCGTGGCGATGAAGAATGGGCAAACACATTCACAAATTGCGCGCCCTGCAACCGTTCAATCGGTGTCGGAAACGTAAAGATGGACACCACGAAAAACACGACAGAATTAAGCAACATCGACCAGACCAGCGCATGCAATAGCGGGTCGATTCCGTCGATCCCGAACAGGGCCTGCGGGCGCAACCAGCCCAGTCCGAACGGCCCCTGCGCCATCATCGACGCGCTCATGATCCCTTCGCTGCCAAAGCTGGGCAAGAACAGCGTCCACGCCCAAAGCGCGAAGCCCGTCAGCAACCCCGCAGCCGCGCCAATCCGGGTCGCCCCACGCCAGAAAATACCACCCAATAACACCGGCAACACCTGTGCCACACCCGCAAATGAGATCAAGCCGATCGCCGCCAGTGCAGCGCCACCACCCGACACGCGGAAATATGCATAGCCAAGCGCCAAAACGCCCGCGATCGACATGCGTCGCGCCAGCAAAACGACATAACGCACATCGCCCGACATCGTCGCCCCACGCGCGGTCGAGCTAAGCCAGATTGGCACGACAATATGGTTGGACACCATCGTCGCCAGCGCAATCGTTGCCACGATCACCATCGACGTCGCCGAGGAAAAACCGCCCAAGAACGACAGCACCGCCAACCCGTCCTGCCCTTGGCTTAGCGGCAGCGTCAGCACGAACAGATCAGGGTTCGATCCGGGCGGCATCAGGTTCAGCCCGACCACGGCAATAGGCACGACAAACAGGCTCATCAGCATCAAATAAGCGGGGAAGGCCCATGACGCCGTTGCCAGATGTTTCTCATCGGCGTTTTCAACGACCAGCACCTGAAACATGCGCGGGAGGCATAGGAACGCGGCGGCAGACAGAAACGTCAGGCCAACCCAGCGCCCGCCTACGGGGGACCATTCGGAAATGGCGGATTGGTCAATCATATCAAGAGTTGCAGCAGGACCACCCGCGATGCCCCAAACCACAAAGATGCCTACGGCAAGCAGCGCGCAAAGCTTGACCACGGCCTCGACGGCGATGGCCATGACCACGCCGTGGTGGCGTTCGTTGACGTCCAGATTGCGGGTGCCGAAAAGAATGGTGAACACGGCCAATCCGGCGGCAACCCAGATTGCGGCGGCGTTCAGATCTTCGGCGACCCAAACCTGCCCGCTGCCTTGCGCAAATACCGCGAATGACAGCGTGACAGATTGCAATTGCAACGCGATATAGGGGGTGGTGCCGACCACGGCGATGACGGTGACGATCACGCCCAATGATGTGGATTTACCAAACCGTGACGAGATCAAATCAGCGATTGACGTAATGCGCTGCGCCCGCCCAATCCGCACAAGTTTGCGCACGACCCACCACCAGCCGACCATAACCAGTGTGGGCCCCAGATAGATCGTCAGGAATTCTAACCCCGAGCGCGCGGCGTATCCAACTGCGCCATAAAACGTCCAGGCGGTGCAATAGATCGACAGGGACAGCGTGTAGATAACCGGCGAACGCAGCCAATTCACGCGCCCGTTCGCCGCGTGGCGTTCAGCAACGAAGGCGACTGTGAACAGCAGCGCCACATAGCAAAGGGCGACAAAAATCAACAGGTTAAAGGAAATCACCTGAGGTCCTCGATGTTGGTTGCACCCGGTTCGTGGTCGGGATCAATCAGGCGTGACAGCAATGCGGCAATCACCACGACGATGAACCAAAGCACAAACATATAAATCAGTACGGCCGAGGTTGGCTGCCCAAGCCCGTCGCTTTGTGACCAAAGCAGCGGCACCATCATCAAAACGGCGGCCACAACCGGCAGCAGGCGGGTGGCATCACGCAATCGGCGTTGCCGGTAACTGGCCCTCGCCAGAAATACAGGGGGTTTGCCTGGCCCGTCCATTAACGCGTTGTGTCCATCAGCCCGCCCTAATCACCAACCGGCAAGTGTGCGAACGTTCTCTAGCACCTCGGCGTTGGAAAAAGGTTTCGTCATAAAGTGGGTCACGCCCAGACGTTCTGCCAACTCGCGATCCTTTGACTGACCACGCGCGGTCAGCATCATAACAGGCAGGGATTTGGTCGCCGCATCATCGCGCAGATCACGCAGGATGTCATACCCGCTGCGCCCCGGCAGCATCACATCAAGAATAATCAAATTGGGGGCGACAGCGCGCACCTTTTCAAGTGCCGTGGTCCCGTCTGAATGGGTCGCCACAGCCCAACCATCGCGCGACAGGATGAACCGGATAGCTTCGATAATATTAGGCTCATCTTCAATTAGCAAAACCTGTTTGCCGGTCATTGATCCCTCCCCAAGGTTGCGCCCCCAACTGCGCATGAGCGAACTATCACCCGATTGCATGGGATAGTCAAAGGGCGCTAGCCGCCAACTTCGGACAGGATCGAAGCACTACGGCGCGCGGCGCAACCCTCGCGCTGGCAAATCCGGCAAGTGATACCGGCGGGAATGCCTTTAGCGGCGGCGTCCGGTAGGGCAGCACGCACCAGCATAACGGTTTCAACCAAAGGCGGGCGATCAAAGCCAGGCGGGCGCAGATGACAGGCGAGCGCGAAACACTCGAACCGTAGCGCTTCGGGTCCGGGCAAATCGACGATCTGTCGCAACGGCTGGCCGATTTGTAACAGGGCGTGGAACAGTGGCCAAAGCGGGCAGGCCCCGCCGCGCGGCAGGGTAAAGCCCGCGATTGGTTTGATCAGGCGCATCACCCCGGCCCCATCGGCAAGCGCAAGCCCCATATGTGGATGATCTTGTTCGGGCGGGAGTGTCGCAAGGCGACGCAGCACTTGCACCAATGGTACGCCAGTTTGATCTGCCAGCTGTGCAGGATCATAGGCGCAATCGCGGGCCATCCGGCAGAAATCATCAAGCGGCAAAGCCAGCGCATCAGCGTAATATCCCCGAAGATAGCCACGCATCACAAAAACCGTCGCTGCATCGCGCCCTTTTACCAGACCATCAATGACAATTTCGCCGTCTGCGCAGTCTGCGCAGTCTTCAAGGGCGGCGACATGAAAGCCCTGCCCGTCCAACCAGGCCTCAAGCTGTTCTTGTGGTGAGCGCAGGGCATCAGAATCCTTGCCGCTTAGATCAAGAAACCCAACCAGCGCGCGGCTGCTTTCGGCCAGTCGCTGGCTGTCTTCGTAGATGTTGCGGTGAAAGCGGCGCTGCCAGTCGGCGTCGATGTCGCCGCCGTCGGCCAGAATAGACGATGTAGCGCGGATCGCCGTCACAGAGGTAATGACATCATGTAACGAGGTCGCCAGTTGCGGGTCGTGCGTCAACCGGTCAGTCAGGTTTTCAACGCGCGCGTGCAGGGCCGCTATCTTTTGGTGCTGCGCCGCCAAAAGCGCCGCCCAACCCGGAAAACGCCCAGCAAGGTCTTCGGTGCGCGCCACTTCGGCACCCGCGTCAGGGTTATCTGCCGCAGCGTTACGCAAGCGATCAAGAACCTCGCTTTCGGCCCCGTCCGTTAGCAACGCGGGATCAAGACCAAGGGCGCGACTGATGTCATTGATCAGCTTGCCGCCGATTCTGCGGCGGTTGTGTTCGATCAGATTCAGGTATGACGGCGATATGCCCGCCGTAAGAGCCAGATCAACTTGCCGGATCCCTTGATCCAAACGACGATCCCTGATCCGCGTTCCTGTAAGTTGACCTTGGGGCATTGAGATTCCGTTAATGATTCCAGTCTGTTTCTGCATGTGCGAGAAAACTGATTTACAACTTAACTGAAAGTCTTGTGTAAGTCTTTACAAAATAATCGTTAAGATCAAAGCGTTTGTTGCGAAGTTTTCTTTCTTTGGCCGATAATGCAAGGGCACTGTAAAGTGTACGCGATGGCAGGCGAGGAGGTCGGCCACCGCACCTCACTAAGGGAGAATTTAATGACCAAGAGTAACTTCACACGTCGCGGCCTGTTGAAAACCAGCGCCGTCGCGGGTGCCGGTCTTGCAGTTCCGACGATCTTTACTGCGTCGTCCGCATCGGCATTTACAAACGAGCCGACTGGCGACACCGTCACCTTCGGTTTCAACGTTCCACAGACAGGCGCCTACGCCGAAGAAGGCCTTGACGAGCTTCGCGCACAAGAGCTGGCTCTCGAGCACCTGAACGGTATGGGTGACGGCGGCATGCTCAACACGTTCTCGTCCAAGGTTCTGGACGGCACGGGCATCATGGGCAAGCGGGTCAACATGAAGACCGGTGACACACAGACCAAATCTGACGTTGCCCGTGCATCTGCACAGTCGATGATCCAGAAAGACGGCTGCATCATGATCAACGGCGGCTCTTCGTCGGGCGTTGCGATTGCTGTTCAGGGTCTGTGCCAAGAAGCTGGCGTTATCTTTATGGCTGGCCTGACACACTCGAACGACACCACCGGTAAAGACCGCAAGGCCAATGGTTTCCGTCACTTCTTTAACGGATACATGTCTGGTGCTGCTCTTGGTCCCGTGCTTGAAAAAGCATATGGCACCGAGCGTAATGCATATCACCTGACAGCCGACTATACTTGGGGCTGGACACAGCAGGAATCGATCCAAGCTGTGACCGAAGCCATGGGCTGGACAACGACACAGAACGTTCTGACACCAGTTGGTGCCGGTGACTTCTCAAGCTATATCGCGCCTATCCTCAATTCGGGTGCTGATACGCTGATACTGAACCACTACGGCGGGGACATGGTTAACTCCTTGACTCAGGCTGTTCAGTTTGGCCTAAAGGACAAGCAAGTCAACGGCAAGGACTTCAAAATCATCGTTCCACTTTATTCGGAACTGATGGCCAAGGGTGCTGGCTCCAACATTGAAGGCGTTTACGGCTCAATGAACTGGAACTGGCAGCTTGGCGACGAAGGCACAGCCGCTTTCGTTAAGTCGTTTGGCGAAAAGTATGGCTTCCCACCATCAGGTGCTGCGCACACATGCTACGTGCAGACACTGCTGTATGCGGATGCTGTAACACGCGCCGGTTCGTTCAACCCATGTGCGGTTGTCGAAGCGCTGGAAGACTTCGAGTTTGACGGCATGGGCAACGGCCCAACGCTGTATCGTGGGTCTGATCATCAGTGCTTTAAGGACGTTCTGGTCATGGAAGGCGTTGCAAGCCCATCGGGCAACGCAGCCATGGTTGGCTACGACACACTGAGCATCGTTGAGCAAACGCCACGTGCGCAGGTCGAGTATCCTGAGGACCACCCAATGTTCGCAGGCGGTAGCCTGGGCGAATGTAACCCAGGCGCATAAGCGCAGGGTTTCGGGGGCAGGCGGCAACCGCCTGCCCCCTTCCTTTCCCCCCTAGTTTCCCCGACGGGCGCAAGCGATCAGGGACCCGACCCATCACAATGGCCACCCGGCTCGTCCGGCACGGCAGGCAGGAGCGGACAGATGGACGCATTACTTATTCAGGTTTTGAACGGTTTGGACAAAGGGGCTGCTTATGCGCTGATCGCCCTTGGTCTAACGCTTATCTTCGGCACCCTTGGTGTCGTTAACTTTGCACATGGTGCATTGTTCATGATCGGCGCGTTTTGTGCCGTGACGATGCAGCGTATCTTGAACATCAGCACCTCCGTGATTGATGAAACCCAAACAGACTTTCTTGGCAATCCTTTGAAAATCGAGACGCCAGTCATCCAAAACTGGTTTGGCCCTGAAATGGGAGCCGCTATACAGGATTGGTCAGTGCCACTGTCGGTCATACTGGTCGTGCCGGTCATGTTCTTTGTCGGCTACGCAATGGAGCGCGGCTTGATCAAGCATTTCTACAAGCGGCCGCACGCCGACCAGATCCTTGTGACCTTTGGTCTGGCCATCGTCATCGGTGAATTGATCAAGGCGTTTTACGGCGCCAACCCGATCCAGACGCCCGCCCCTGCGGCCCTCTCGGGTACTATTGATTTTGGCACATGGTTCGGCTTTGAGGCCGGCGCGGTGCTCTATCCGGCTTGGCGGCTTGTCTACTTCTTGTTTGCGGGCGCTGTTATCGCCGCAGTCTTTGCCTTTCTGCAGTTCACCACCTTCGGGATGGTTGTGCGGGCCGGTATGGCCGACCGCGAGACCGTTGGCCTGTTGGGCATCGACATTGACAAGCGGTTCACCTTGATGTTTGGCCTTGCGGCGGCCGTCGCGGGCCTTGCGGGCATGATGTATACGCCGATCCTATCGCCTCACTACAACATCGGCATGGACTTTCTTGTCTTAAGTTTTGTGGTTGTTGTTGTCGGCGGAATGGGCTCGTTGCCGGGCGCGGTTCTGGCGGGCTTTATGCTGGGCATCCTGCAATCCTTCGCATCCATGAACGAGGTCAAGGCGATCATCCCCGGGATCGACCAGATCATCATCTACCTTGTCGCAATCATCATTCTACTCACCCGCCCGCGTGGCCTTATGGGTCGCAAGGGCGTGATGGAGGACTAAACTATGCTCGGTCTCAACTCTCACGATCTCAAGATGTTCATTGTGATTGCGATTCTCACATTGGCCGCTCCTATCCTGCTGAACCCGTTTCCCGATGCCTCGGCTCTCGGAGAAAGCTTCAACGCAGGTTATCCCGCCCTGATGCAGCGGTTTGTCATTTTTGGCATCCTTGTGATCGGCTTTAACCTTTTGTTCGGTCTGACAGGCTACCTGTCGTTTGGGCACGCGGCTTTCCTTGGCATCGGGTCTTACGCAGCGGTCTGGATGTTCAAGCTGCTGTCTTACAACATCGTCCCTGCGATTCTGTTGTCGGTCATTGTCGCGGGCCTGGTTTCGGTCGTGATCGGCTATGTGTCGCTGCGGCGATCCGGGATCTACTTCTCGATCCTGACGCTGGCCTTTGCGCAGATGATGTATGCCATCGCCTATTCCGACCTCCTGGGCCGGATGTTTGGCATCACCGTCACGAACGGGGAAACCGGCTTGCAGGTCTATAACGACGATCCGCAAATCCTGATGTCAGCGGGTGACCCCACTGTGCCTCACCTTTTCGGGATTACCATGAACGGCTCGTCCACATGGAACGTCGGTGGCTGGAGCTTTATTTTCCAGAACGGATACTACCTGTCCGCTATCTTTATGATTGCCGCGTTTTATCTGTCGATCCGCATCTTCCGCTCGCCCTTTGGGTTGATGCTGCGGGCGATCAAATCGAACCAGACGCGGATGCACTATACCGGCCTGAATACCAAACCCTATATGCTTGCAGCTTTTGTGATCTCGGGGATGTATGCGGGGCTTGCAGGCGGTTTGTTGTCGGCAATGGACCCACTTACCGGGGCCGAGCGGATGTTCTGGACGGCTTCAGGTGAAATCGTCGTGATGTCGATCCTGGGTGGTGTTGGAACGTTAATCGGGCCAGTGCTGGGCGCTGGATTGATCAAATATCTCGAAAACATCGTGTCCAAGATCAACGACGGCATTCTTCATAATTGGTTTGCTTTCATGCCCGACTGGCTCGACAATCTACTGGTCACAATCATTCACCCGTTCATCGGCAAAGGCTGGCACCTGACCTTGGGTCTGTTGTTCATGGCAGTTGTGATCTTTCTACCGGGTGGCCTTGTCGAAGGCGGGCAGCGCATCGGGCGGCTTTTCCGCCGCAAGAAATCAACCGACGCCGCAAACGGCGCCACCAAACCAGCTGAATAAGGAGAACGTAAATGGGTATCCTTGAAGTAAAAGGCATCAACAAACGCTTTGGTGGTTTGCAGGCGCTGGGTGACGTCAACCTGAGCGTTCAGGAAAACACCGTCCACGCGATTATCGGCCCCAACGGGGCCGGCAAATCCACCCTCCTCAACGTGCTGGTGGGAAAACTGATCCCCGACTCTGGATCTGTCATGTTTGACGGCAAGTCAGTGCTGGGTCTCAAACCGTTCGAGATCACGCAGATGGGTATTTCCCGCGTGTTTCAGACACCGGAAATCTTTATTAATCTGACTGTGATGGAAAACGTGCTGATCCCCTGCTTTGCAAAACGGGACGGCGCTTATCGCCTGCACGCATTGGAAAGCTTTGCCTCGGAAAAAGACATGATCGAGCAAGCCGAGAAGATGCTTGAAGAGGTCAATATGCTTGATAAGCGGCATATGATTGCATCGTCCATGTCGCGCGGTGACAAACGTCGCCTCGAGATGGCGATGTGCCTTGTGCAAGAACCACGCCTTTTGCTGTTGGACGAACCAACAGCAGGCATGGCGCGCGCCGATACCGAAAACACGATCCAGCTGCTGAAAGATATTCGCACGCAGCGCGGTATTACCATGGCGATCATTGAACACGACATGAACGTGGTGTTTAGTCTTGCTGACCGTATCACCGTTTTGGCGCAGGGTATGCCACTTGTCGAGGACACCCCTGACAAGATCAAGAACCACCCGAAGGTCCGCGAAGCCTATCTTGGCGAAGCACAGGTGTAAGGAACCGATATGAACGCTCCATTCAACAAACACGCCAATAACGCGGCCACCCACCCTGCTTTTCTAAGCGTCTGGGAAATCGAGGCTTATTACGGCGAAAGCTACATCGTCCAGAACGTCAGTTTTAACATCCACGAGGGCGAAATTCTGGCCCTTCTGGGCCGCAACGGTGCGGGCAAGACATCAACTCTGCGCACGATCGCGCGGCTTGATGATCCGGCCCTGAAACATGGCGAAATCTGGCTTGATCACAGACCCCTGCACGAAATGAAGGCCCATCAGGCCTCGGCAGCGGGGATCGCGCTGGTGCCCGAAGACCGCCGCATCATCGCCGGCCTCACGGTCGAGGAAAACCTGCAACTGGCGCAGATTGCACCACCGATTGGCTGGTCGCTTGATCGGGTCTATGACCTGTTCCCGCGTCTGGGAGAGCGACGTAAGCAAGACGGCGTGACCCTGTCAGGTGGCGAGCAGCAAATGCTGGCCATCGCGCGCGCGCTGTGCCGCGACATCAAGGTGCTGTTGCTTGACGAACCCTACGAGGGGCTTGCCCCAGTGATCGTGCAGGAAATCGCCAAGACATTGGGGATTATCCGCGATCAAGGTATTACCACAGTCATCGTTGAACAAAACGCTTTGGCCGCGCTGAAACTGGCTGATCGCGCTGTGATCCTTGATACCGGCTCGGTCGTCTATGACGGTTCGGCGAAAGAGGTTCTTGAGAACGCCGATCTGCGTGCGCAATATCTGGCCATCTAAATGATAGCCTTGCACGCGCGGGCCAAAAGACCCAAATATTATGACACTGACCAAACTGTAAGGGACAGTCATGACCTCCAAGACATATCCGCCTTCCGCCAAAACAATCGCCCGCGCCCATATCGACGCGGACACCTACAAAACGATGTATGCCGCTTCTATGGCCGACCCCGATGCATTCTGGGGCGAGCACGGCAAGCGCATTGATTGGATCAAACCCTATACATCGGTTAAGGACACCACCTTTGAATTCGGCAAAGTTGATATCAACTGGTACAAGGACGGCACCCTGAACGTCGCCGCTAATTGTGTTGATCGCCATGTGGAAACCCGCGGTGATCAAACAGCGATCATCTGGGAGCCAGATGATCGCAAAGACGAAGCCCTGCACATCACGTATCGCCAGTTGCAAAATCGCGTGTGCCGCATGGCAAATATCCTTGAAACGATGGGCGTGCGCAAAGGCGACCGCGTTGTCATCTATCTGCCTATGATCCCCGAGGCCGCCTATGCGATGTTGGCCTGTGCGCGGATCGGTGCCGTGCATTCCATTGTCTTTGCCGGTTTCAGCCCTGACGCGCTTGGATCGCGGATCAATGGCTGTGACGCAAAGGTTGTGATTACGGCTGACCACGCCCCGCGCGCTGGCCGATCCACGCCGCTGAAATCCAATACCGACGCCGCCCTGCTGCACTGCAAGGACACCGTCAAATGCCTCGTCGTAAAACGAACAGGTGGGCAGACCACATGGATTGCCGATCGCGACTATGACTATAACGAAATGCTGCTTGAGGCGGATGACTACTGCAAACCCGCCGAAATGAACGCCGAAGACCCGCTGTTCATTCTGTATACGTCCGGGTCAACCGGCCAGCCCAAGGGGGTCGTGCATACCTCTGGCGGGTATCTGACTTATGCGGCGATGACCCACGAATACGTCTTTGATTACCACGAAGGCGATGTCTTCTGGTGCACGGCCGATGTGGGCTGGGTCACGGGCCACAGCTATATCGTCTATGGCCCGCTGGCCAATGGTGCCACCACAATCATGTTCGAAGGCGTACCAACCTACCCTGATGCCGGTCGTTTCTGGGAGGTCTGCGCCAAGCATAGCGTTAACCAGTTCTACACCGCCCCCACGGCCATTCGCGCCCTTATTGGTGCCGGCAAGGAATGGGTGGAAAAGCATGACCTGAGCAGCCTGCGTTTGCTGGGCACTGTTGGTGAGCCGATCAACCCCGAAGCTTGGAACTGGTATAACGAAGTGGTCGGCAAGGGAAATTGCCCGATCGTTGATACATTCTGGCAGACCGAAACAGGTGGCCACATGCTGACCCCCCTGCCCGGCGCGACAGATCTGAAACCCGGTGCCGCGCAACAACCGTTCTTTGGTGTGCTGCCCGTGGTTCTTGATCCGCAAACCGGAGAGGAAATCTTAGGCAATGGCGTCGAAGGCGTTCTGTGCTTCAAAGACAGCTGGCCCGGCCAGATGCGCACAATCTGGGGCGATCACGAACGCTTCCAGAAGACCTATTTCGGGGACTACAAAGGCTACTACTTTTCCGGTGATGGCTGTCGCCGTGATGAAGACGGCGATTACTGGATAACGGGCCGCGTTGATGACGTGATCAACGTGTCTGGCCACCGTATGGGCACCGCCGAGGTCGAATCTGCGCTGGTCGCCCACGCCAAAGTAGCCGAGGCCGCCGTTGTGGGCTATCCGCACGACATCAAGGGCCAAGGCATCTATGCCTATGTCACGCTGATGAACGATCAGGAACCAAGCGAAGAACTGCGCAAAGAGCTTGAAAAGTGGGTCCGCACGGAAATCGGCCCCATCGCCAAGCCTGACCTGATCCAATGGGCCCCCGGCCTGCCAAAAACCCGCTCGGGCAAAATCATGCGCCGTATCCTGCGCAAGATCGCCGAGAATGATTTTGGTGCTTTGGGTGATACGTCAACTTTGGCCGATCCATCGGTCGTGGATGATCTGATCGAAAATCGGATGAACAAAGTCTAAAAGCCATGCAAGTCTTGTGAAAGGCCCGCCGTCGTGCGGGCCTTTTGCCGTTAACCATCGGGTGCGAAACACGGCCACATTAACCCATTGGCAATAAAGATGACCGAATATCCATGTTCGGTCGGGGCTTCGTCTAACGGAGTCCACGATGGAAATCCAAGTTGTTAACCATGCGCCTGCGTCCAGTGCGCCGCGCGTTGAACCAGATCAACGCCCGAGTGCGGATGGCGCGGTCACACGCCGCGACCCGCACCCTGAAATTGCCGTGCCAATCCCGCCAGATAACGGCCCGCGATGCGTTGTCAGTCAAAGCCTGTTGATGCCTAATGCCAACGCGGTGCAGCCCGTCGAAAGGGTGCTCAAACCCTACGGCGTAACGATCTTGCCGCAGTCCCGGCCTGACGCAAGACTTGTCGAAACGGTGGCTAACGACCCGCAAGGCGGGTCGAGCAACCAGACCTGATCTGCCTTTGGTCATTTTCCCCGCCGCTGACGCTTTCCACATGCCGTGGCTTGGCGTATAAGCCTCGGATATGCGCGCCACATTCGCGCCGCGCGAACGGATCAAACGGGTAACAGGCCGGGGAATTTCATGACCAAAAAGACTACGCATGACGCTGATGTCAGCTTTATCGAAGCGCTCGCAGAACTACTGCGCGCCAATGATCTGACCGAACTACAGGTCAAACGTGAATACGGCGATAACGACAGCCTGAATGTGCGCGTCAGCCGCCAACAGCCCCAGCAGGTCATCACGCAAATGGCCGCCGCAGCACCTATGGCCGCCGCGCCTGCCGCCGCCGCGCCAGTTGCCGTCGCCAGCGAAGACCCCGCAAGCCTTCCCGGTGCAGTCACATCACCAATGGTCGGCACCTGCTACATGTCCGCTGAACCCGATGCCGCCCCGTTTGTCGCCGTCGGCCAATCGGTCAACGAAGGCGACACGCTGATGATCATCGAAGCGATGAAAACCATGAACCATATCCCCGCGCCCAAGTCCGGCACGGTCAAGCGGATTATGGTAGATGACGGCGCGCCGGTCGAATTCGGCTCTCCGTTAATGATCATCGAATAGGGCCGCCCATGTTCGACAAAATCCTGATTGCCAACCGTGGCGAAATCGCATTGCGCGTGATCCGTGCCTGCCGTGAAATGGGCATCAAATCGGTCGCGGTGCATTCCACCGCTGACAGCGACGCGATGCATGTGCGCATGGCTGATGAATCGGTCTGCATTGGCCCGCCGTCCTCCGCGCTCTCATATCTATCGATCCCAGCGATCATTTCGGCGTGTGAAATCACCGGCGCACAAGCGATCCATCCGGGCTATGGCTTCATGTCTGAAAACGCGAATTTCGTTCAGATCGTGCAGGACCACGGCCTAACGTTTATCGGCCCCACCGCCGATCACATTCGCACGATGGGCGACAAAATCACGGCCAAAGACACGATGAAGGCACTTGGCGTGCCCTGCGTGCCCGGCTCTGATGGCGGTGTCGCGACACTGGAAGAGGCCGAAAAAATCGGCGCCGCAATGGGCTATCCGGTTATCATAAAGGCCACGGCTGGCGGTGGTGGCAAAGGCATGAAAGTGGCCCAAACCGCCGCTGACATGAAATCTGCATTCCAGACCGCGCGCGCCGAGGGTAAGTCTAACTTTGGCAACGACGAAGTTTATATCGAGAAATATCTGACCACCCCGCGCCACATCGAAATTCAGGTGTTCGGCGACGGCAAGGGCAAGGCCGTACATCTGGGCGAGCGTGATTGCTCGCTTCAGCGCCGCCACCAAAAAGTATTCGAGGAAGCCCCCGGCCCGTCAATCACGCCCGAAGAACGCGCCAAAATCGGCAAGGTCTGTGCGGATGCCGTTGCCGCGATCAACTACATTGGCGCAGGCACGATCGAATTCCTGTTTGAAAACGGCGAGTTCTATTTCATCGAAATGAACACCCGTTTGCAGGTCGAACACCCCGTGACCGAGGCCATCTTTGGCGTTGATCTGGTTCGCGAACAAATCCGCGTGGCCGAAGGGCTGCCGATGTCGTTTGGCCAAGATGACCTGACAATCAATGGCCATGCCATCGAAGTGCGGATCAACGCTGAAAAGCTGCCAAACTTTGTACCGTGTCCAGGCCGGATTACGCAATTTCACGCCCCCGGCGGCCTTGGCGTTCGAATGGATAGTGCGCTTTATGACGGCTATTCAATCCCGCCCTATTACGACAGCCTGATCGGCAAACTGATCGTACATGGCCGCGACCGCCCCGAAGCATTGGCCCGACTGGCCCGCGCGCTTGGCGAATTGATCGTTGATGGCGTCGATACAACCGTGCCGTTGTTTCACGCGCTCCTGCAGGAAGAGGCTGTTCTCAGCGGGAACTACAACATCCATTGGCTTGAACATTGGCTTGAAGAAAACCTGCAAGGTTAAGGCGCATATGACGGCGGCACGCGGATGTTGACCCCTGCTCTGCTGCTCAATGCTTACGCCAATGGGATTTTTCCAATGGCCGAACACCAAGACGATTCCGACGTGTTCTGGGTCGATCCACGTCAGCGCGGGGTCTTTCCACTAAACAGCTTTCACACCTCGCGCTCGCTCGCGCGGGCGATTCGGCGCGACGACTACTCCGTCGATGTTAACCGCGACTTCGCTGGTGTTGTGGCGGCCTGCGCAGATCGTGAAACAACATGGATCAACCACGAACTTGTCGGGCTTTACGATGCCTTGCACGCGATAGGGTCTGCCCATTCGCTTGAAGTGCGCGATCTGAGTGGTGCCTTGATAGGCGGCGTGTTCGGGCTGACGATTGGTGGGGCGTTCTTTGGTGAAAGCATGTTCTCGCGCCGGGTGAACGGGTCAAAAATCGCACTGGCCTATTTGGTCGACAGGTTGCGGCAAGCAGGCTTTGTACTGTTTGATACGCAGTTCACTACGCCACATCTGATAAGCCTAGGCGCGGCAGAAATTTCGCGCGCGCAATATCACGCGCAATTGACCCAAGCCATTGACATATCGGCTGATTTTACCGGGCCAGACTCTGCCCAGTCTCAGGATGTCTTGCAGCGCATTGCCCAGACATCGTAACGTGGATGGCTCATCCCGTTGATCGCTGGCGCCGAAGCGATCATCCAGCCACGAAACACCGGATCTGGCAGATCACGATAGAAAATCGTCAGCAAAATATAGGCGTCACCTGACGGGTTTTCAGTTGGAAAGCGGCATTCCTCCATGGTGATCTCAAGGTGGCCAAGGCGTTGGGTTTCGCCCGCCAAAAACTCAAGATCGCTCACGACGCCAGTGGTCTTGTCCAGCACACGAATTTCACCGCCATCAGCATTGCTTGCTTGCTGGGCAGTGACCGGCAGCGCAAAAAGCGCGCACAAAAGGGCAAGAATCCGCATCATTCTTCTTCACCGCCCGACACGAATTTCATCAAGAGCGATATCAAGCCAACGGCCCCTTGCGTATTTTCGATGGCGGCGCCTTCGCCCAAATATTCAAACGATCCACCGGGCACAATTTCGACGAATGTGCCACCCAGCAACCCTTCTGAGGCAACAACAGCTGCGGAATCGTCGGGGATCAGCACGTTGTCCTGCAAGGTAAACAGTGTTTCGGCGCGGTAGGTATCTGTGTTCAGGCTCATGCCCGTAACTGTGCCGATCTTGACGCCTGCAAGCCGGATGTCGGTGCCAACGCTCACGCCCTCGGCCGAGCGGAAGTTCGCGCTCAGGTCATAGCCACCGCTGCTGCGGGAAAATCCGGTAGCCTGTGCCGCATAGGCAAGGAATCCCAAAGCCAGCACCAAAACAGCGCCGCCTACGATCACTTCGGTTTTGTTTTCGCGCATCATACCCTCGGCTACCGTTACGCTCGGGTCGCCCTATTCGGGGCGCCAAGCCTCGTAATCGGCGCGGGCTTTGGGCGCGCGCCGCAATGAACCCGACGGCGCATAGGCCGCATCGGTGCCAGTCATATTGGCCATATGGGGTTTTTCCCAAGCTTTGTGCGCCAATGGCTTGTCGGTTGGCGGCTCGTCCCAGGTCCGATGCAGCCAGCCGTGCCAATCAGGATTGATCCGGCTAGCTTCGACTTCGCCATTGAAAATAACCCAACGGCGGGCATCATCATGGGTTCTGTAATAGATGTTACCTGCGGCATCTTCGCCGACTTTGACGCCCTTGCGCCAAGTCCAAAGCTGGGTGCCAAGCGTCTGCCCGTCCCACCACGTAAAGATGCGTTTGATATAGTTAAGAACGCCCATGGTCATGCTCCGATAAGGTTGATGATGTAATGCCGCAATGGCCCGCAAAGGTCCAGCACTTGCACGGGACTCGGCGAACACTGGTCAGAGTTCGTGCCGGAAAATATGAATTTTCCGCCCGTGCATCACGGTTGGCGCGCGGTGACTTCGATTTCGATACGAAACTGAGGTGCGATCAACCCGCATACGATCATCGTTGCGGCGGGTGGATTCGCGCCGAACGTGTCACGCAGAATTGGCCAGCACGCTTCGAATTCAGCGCGGTCGGGCAACATGTAAGTCACCCGAACCACATCAGCGAATGTGCACCCCGCATCAGCGAGCGCCTTGGCGATGATCCTGAGTGCGCCTTGCGCCTGGATCGCAGGATCAGTTGTTTCTGTGCCGTTTTCATCCAACCCGCAAACCGTGCCCGAGACGTGTACCCAGCCATCAACAACTACAGCACGGCAATAGCCGATCTTATCCTCAAACAATCCGCCGGACTGGATCCGCCGGATCACCTTCAGCCTGCAGTGGCGGTTTCTTTTGCTTTCGCTTTGCTTTCGTCGTGGATCATCAGCGGCGATGCGTCGGGGCTGACGGCCTCTTCATTGACGACAACCTCGGTGACGGTGTCCATGCCGGGCAGGTCGAACATGGTATCCAGCAGGATGTCCTCCATGATTGACCGCAGTCCGCGCGCGCCTGTCTTGCGATCAATGGCACGTTTTGCGATGGCGACCAGCGCGTCATCGGTAAAGGTCAGCTTGGTGTCTTCCATTTCGAACAGGCGCTGGTATTGCTTGACCAGCGCATTTTTCGGCGCGGTCAGGATCGTTACCAGCGCGGCTTCGTCCAGATCGGTCAGCGTTGCTATCACCGGAAGGCGGCCGACGAATTCGGGGATTAGGCCGAATTTCAGCAAATCCTCGGGTTCCAAATCGGAGAATACTTCGCCCACGCCACGATCATCCACATCGCGCACATCAGCACCAAAGCCCATGGCCGAGCCTTTGCCGCGTGCCGAGATGATCTTGTCCAAGCCTGCAAAAGCGCCGCCACAGACAAACAAGATGTTGGTCGTGTCTACTTGCAGGAATTCCTGCTGCGGATGCTTACGCCCGCCCTGGGGGGGCACAGATGCGACCGTGCCTTCCATGATTTTCAGCAAGGCCTGCTGAACGCCTTCGCCCGACACGTCACGAGTGATCGACGGGTTGTCAGACTTGCGGGTAATTTTGTCGACCTCGTCGATATAGACGATGCCGCGCTGCGCGCGTTCCACGTTATATTCGGACGCCTGCAACAGTTTCAGGATGATGTTTTCGACATCTTCACCCACATAGCCAGCTTCGGTCAGGGTTGTTGCGTCGGCCATCGTGAACGGCACATCCAGAATCCGCGCTAGCGTTTGCGCCAACAGCGTCTTGCCGCAACCCGTGGGGCCTATCAGCATGATGTTGGATTTGGACAGTTCGATGTCGGATTTATCGGCGTGGTTCAGGCGTTTGTAGTGGTTATGAACGGCCACCGACAGCACCCGTTTGGCATGGGCCTGTCCGATGACATATTCATCCAGAACATTACAAATCTCCAGCGGCGTTGGCACGCCGTCTTTCGCCTTGAAACCAGTCGCTTTGGTTTCTTCGCGAATGATGTCCATGCACAATTCAACGCATTCATCACAGATGAACACCGTCGGGCCTGCAATCAGTTTGCGCACCTCATGCTGACTCTTGCCGCAAAAGCTGCAATAAAGTGTGTTCTTGCTGTCCGTGCCTGACGAATTCGCCATGTCATAACCCCTTGGCGCTTGGCCTTTTGCAAAGCCCGTTCGTTTGTTAAACGGGCTGCTCACTTGCGACAGTAAAACAGCCCGCCCGTGTCCACAACGCGAAAAGCAGCGTTATGGCTTAGCTCTCGGTTTCTTTGCTTTTAGTACGGTTGGCGACGATTTCGTCGATCAGGCCCCATTCCTTTGCGTCTTCGGCAGACATAAAGTTGTCGCGCTCAAGTGCCGCTTCAACTTTTTTAAGGGTTTGGCCGGTGTGTTTGACGTAGATCGCGTTCAAACGATCCTTCAGCTTTTGCGTTTCCGCAGCATGGATCATGATATCCGTCGCCTGCCCCTGATAGCCGCCCGAAGGCTGGTGCACCATAACGCGGCTGTTAGGCAGGCTGAAACGCATGCCTTTTTCGCCCGCCGTCAGCAGCAAAGACCCCATCGAGGCCGCCTGCCCGATCACAAGCGTCGACACCTTGGGGCGAATGTATTGCATCGTGTCATAGATCGACAGGCCCGAGGTCACAACACCACCTGGACTGTTGATATATATGCTGATTTCTTTCTTGGGGTTTTCAGACTCCAAGTGCAGTAATTGCGCGACAACCAGTTGTGACATGCCGTCATGCACAGGGCCGTTCAGGAAAATGATGCGTTCCTTCAAAAGGCGCGAAAAGATATCGTAGGCGCGTTCGCCGCGACTGGTCTGTTCGACGACCATGGGAACGAGGTTCATATAGGTCTCAATGGGATCTTGCATTTTGCTGCCTCAATTGGGGACGTCTTTGTCGTTACGCGAGAATGGTTACCAGAGTCTTAGTGGTCCCTGTGGGGGGCTTCAAGGGCGCGCGGGTGACAATGGCCAATGGGCGGCCGTAACGAAAGACGGCGGGCGGCCCCTATGGTTCGCGCGGCGCCGCGTGTGACCGGCACTGCGGCTTGGTCAGGTATTGCAGCGCGGCTTTTTCGCGAGTGTGCAATTCCACGTCGGCACGCATGCCGGGACGGATTTCGATGCGTTGCTGACGGGCACTTTGATCTGACAGGTGCGGCCGCATGGTCACGCCATAATGTGGCGGCAGGTCGGGGTTGTGTTCACCCTCGAACGTGTCAGCGGAAATGAACTGTACTGTCCCGCAAAGTTTACGTAAATCATTTAATAATAATAGCTTAGATTGATAGTTGCCGCTTGGTCTAGTAGCACTTTGGCGATGTCGGAGGGTTTCACGCGAACCTCGACGAACAGTTCATCGTGAAGCTGGATGATCTGGAGAATCTCTTGGCCGGAGCGGGCAACGCCACCGATAGTCGTCACGCAAAGGCTGTAGACGATGCCGCGCATGGGCGATGTGATCAGCGTGCGTACAGTTGGTCATGTGCCACGCGCAGGTCTTGGCGTAGCTCCGCCAATTCTTGCAGGGTTTGCGAAAATACGCTGGCGCGTTCCATCTCCGCCACGGCGGGCCGTTGATCCGACGCAAGGCTGCGGATGATGGCAACGTTCGTCACAAGCCCCGCGCCCGACAACGCCTTGACTATACCTTGCAAGGCAATGTCGTCCCCGACTTCGGCTGTCATAAATTCGAGCAGATCCGCGCGGGCAGCAGAGGCTTGTTCTTCGGTTTGGATCGCGCGCAGGTCTGCGCCCAAGCCAAAGCCGACTCCGTTGGCGACACTCACGTTCAGATCAGCCGTTGTGCCCCCCCGATCCTGCGGCCCCAAATAGGGTCACGCCGGGCAAGAAACCAGCGCGTGCGGAACGTGTGCCAACCATTGCGCCGGTGCTTTCGGCCTGCGCCTTAATGACGGACTACAGATGAGCGGTGGGCTGCGTGTCAGTGATGCCGGATGCCGGATGCCACTTACTCACACCAAAGGCCGGGCGGACGTGGTGGCAAGCTCGGACATGGCCGAGGCTGCGGTCTCTCGATAAAATGTCAATTGAACACGCATAAATTCAGGCAATATCGACATAATATGCAAATTGGCACGTTTTATGATACCACCCTGCACCCGTTCACTCATGGCATATTCAAGGCGTTCCATGCGGGCCATTGCGCTCTTATTGACAGCGGCGCGGGCCCGTGCGGTTTCAGCCGTGATGTAAAGATCAAGGGCTGCCAACACGCGGTCGTCGGTATCTTCGGCCAGCACCGCAGCGGCAACAGTCTGGAACGCGCCGTCCTCCAACACCGTGCGGCGGCTCAAAAGGGTCACGGTAATTGGGGATTGGCTGCCGTTTTGCATTTCCGCATCAAGGGCAACACTGGGTTGGCTTGGGTCCACGGTGGCGTCAGCTTCATCTGCCCCACGCAAACATCCAAAGGCACCGCGGGTCACATCCGTGATCCCCGTGTCCATATCCGTGTCCAGACAGGCACGCAGCGCCAACAGGGCCATCGGGGCACGCGTATCAACCTCGAACGTATCGGTGATTGCGCTGGTGTTACCGGCCAGATCGGACACAAGCATTGACACGGCTGTCTCATAGCTGCCTGCTAGACCTTCGTTCGCTGCAAAAGCCACACTCCAACTGGCGTTCTTGGCCACAGTCGCGGCGCGTTTTTTGTCTTCAAAGGTGACCATGAAGGTCAATCCCGCATCGGCGGTTCCAAAACTCGCGCTGGTTTGGGTATCGACCTCGAATGATCTTGTCGTCGCGGCGGTATTGCCGGTTGCATCTGTTGCGACAGCCGTCGCTGTGGCGGTGCATTCACCACCCGTCAACGCGCCCGCTGGCATACCGACCAACCAACCGCCATCCGCAGCCACAACCGCCAGAAGCGTCACAGTGCCCAGAATGACCATGACGGTCGAACGACCTACGCCGTGCCTTCTAGGATAACGCCGTTGCTGGCCTCGCTTGCGTTGACCGTATTGTCGCCTTCAATCCCGGCAATGGCGCAAGAATCGATCGATCGTGTATCAATAACAACGGTTTACGTGATACTTGAGGAGTTCCCATGTGGGCCTGTCGCGATCGCCATGATATAAAGGTCGCATTCGCCACACCAACAACGCCTGCGCCAATAACCGGCGACCAAGCTGAGCCCGCCACAACCGCGTCATAGCTTGTGCCTTCGATTTTGACGACAATGGTTGAACCTGCTTCGACCGTGCCGGTTAGGGTGAACCCTTCAGACGCCTCTTGGGCGTTGATAATCCTGTTGCCCTCGGCACGCGATACCACAAACCCAAGACCTTCAACCGTATCAACGACTAGCATATCCACGGCCTAAACAACCCCGTTTTAATTAATGATCGTGACCAACGCTTCGGTTTCGCATTCGCCCAGAAGTACCTCGCCGGACCAAAAAATCACCCCCCAAGTGCCGTCTTCTTTAACAATCGTTTTGCGCGTGACGCCACCAACCGTGACAGTCACAACCGCGCCGGATATTGCCCGCTGAATCACGGACAACGAATTCAAACGTTCACTTACTACTCACTCCGCCGCTAGCGAGTGACTTTCCGCCACGCATTTTTCATTGGCTTTACGGCAACTTGGATGATTCGTCATTTCCCGGGGGAAATGCGCGCGCGGCACTATAAATATGCATTTAGGCCTGTCTTGGTGGCCCGCAATCTACGTGTCTTTGAGTGCTGATTTTCGCGAGGTCCGCTCAAGTGCGACGTTCATCACAGCCCCCAAGAGGATTAGATAGGCGCTAATATAGAGCCACATCAGCAAGGCGACGACTGCACCGATTGACCCGTAGACCTCGTTGTAGCTACCAAAGTTGGCCACATAGAGAGAGAACCCCGCCGAAGCTGCAAACCATGCCAGCACCACCAACAGCGCACCAGGCGTCAGCCACGACATCCGCGCACCACTGCGGTTGGGGCCATAGCGATAGAGCAATCCCAGCGCCGCCAATAGCGTTGTAATCGCGACGATCCAGCGGATCAATTCGAGCAGCTGTTCGGTTTCCGTCTGAAGCGGCAATAGCGCGATTGCGATGGGTGCAATGACAACCATGAACAACGCGATGACCGCCATGCCGATTAGTGAGAGCGTTAACAGCATCGCCACCATAATATGACGCGCACCGCCGCGATTGGGTGTGCCGTAGATCGCGTTCAACCCCAACACAAGCGCAGCAACCCCCGCCCGCGCAGACCACAGCGCAATGCCAAGCGACAGCAGCGTGGCCCAGCCAAGGGCCTGACTTGGCGCAGATAGCAAACTTAGCAACTGCGCCTCAATCAGCGCGTAGGCGCCCGCAGGCATGAATTCAGCCAGCATTTCCAGTTGCGCGTAAGCAACTGACGGGTCTGCGATAAGCCCGAAAATAGCAATCAGCGCGGCCATTGCGGGAAAGACGGCAAATAGCCCGTAAAACGCGATACCCGCCGAAATGAGCCCGACATTCTGTTCGCCAGCCGCATCCATAAGCGCGCGCCCGAAACGCCACGCCCGCATGGCGAGCCCGTTAATTTGCAAAGACCTGAAGTTCGGGCAGTCCTGTCAGCGGCGCCTCAAGAAGCCGCATCGCGGCAAGGCTGATCTGACTTCCCGACCCCGGTGCCCCCCCCGAAGGGCGCAGTTCTACATTCACTGATTTTCCGTTCACCGCATATTCCATGCGGCCAAGCGTCAACACTGTCACCAGCGGCGTCTTTAGCCATATTCCGGGATCCGTTGGCGAGGCAATCGTGGTGCCAAGCGCACGTTCGCCATCTGCGTCGTGAACAACAGGCGCAGCCAAAGCCTCGGCGCGATCCTCGGGCGTTGTGGTATCAAACTGCGCGACAGTGCGCGCGCCGGGCGGCGGTGCTGGTGGCGGGGTCGGATCGAGGGTTTCAGGCACAGGATCGCTTGGTTCAGCGGCGGCCGCGTCGACAGAACGATCTGGCGACATTGCAAATATCCACTGCAACGATGGGGAGGAACAGGCACTAAGCGCAAGCAGTGCAAGAACAGAGGCAAGTTTTTTCATGCCATCAAGTTAAGGTGTCGCAATCGGGGTGACAATGGCCTGTTGTGCCCTTGCGCGCCCCCCTGCCCAGCCCTACGTTCTGGGATATGAATACGCCCCTGATCGACCCATTCGCGCGCGCGATCCGCTACTTGCGGGTTTCCGTCACTGACCGCTGCGATTTTCGCTGCGTCTACTGCATGTCGGAAAACATGACCTTTCTGCCCAAGAAAGACCTGCTGACGCTTGAAGAGCTTGACCGCCTTTGCAGCACGTTTATCGGCCTTGGCGTCGAAAAGCTGCGCATCACGGGCGGCGAACCATTGGTGCGGCGCGGGATTATGACGTTCTTTGATGCAATGTCGCGCCATCTGGACAGCGGCGCGTTGCGTGAATTGACGCTGACGACCAACGGCAGCCAATTGGCGAAATACGCGGACGATCTTTACGCCGCCGGTGTACGCCGCGTGAATGTGTCTCTTGATACGCTGAATGATGATAAATTCGCGCAAATCACCCGCTGGGGCCGCCTGCCCCAAGTGATCAACGGCATTGATGCGGCCCAAAAGGCGGGCCTGCGTGTCAAGATCAACACCGTCGCCCTGAAAGGCTTTAACGAGGACGAATTGTTCACCCTGCTGGACTGGTGTGCGACCCGCGGTATGGACCTGACGTTCATCGAAGTCATGCCCATGGGCGATATCGGCAACGAGGACCGGATCACGCAGTACTGGTCGCTTGATGACCTGCGAACAACCATGGCCGAACGCTTTACCCTGACTGATCTGCCGCTCAATACAGGCGGCCCTGCGCGTTATGTGGAATTGGCCGAAACCAGCCAAAAGGTCGGGTTGATCACGCCCATGACCCACAATTTCTGCGAAAGCTGCAATCGCGTGCGGATCACCTGCACTGGCGAAATCTACACATGCCTTGGCCAAGACGGACATAGCGACCTGCGCGGCCCGCTGCGTGCCTCGCATGACAACGCGCATCTGGAAAACGCCATCCGCGCGGCGATTGCCCTGAAACCCAAGGGCCATGATTTCGATTACTCACGCCAAAGCGTAGATGGACAGGTCGCACGGCACATGAGCCACACAGGGGGCTAACCCCTAGGTTTCGTCGCCACCAAATCAATCAATGCTGACTTGCCACTATGGCCGCGCCCTTCTTGCACGTCGCGTTCAAAGCTGGCGAGCCTTTCAATCTGCCAACCTTCAAAGGCGGCGCGCAGCATTTCTTCAGTATACATATGCGCCGCATTTGGCGGCCCGCCTGTCCCCAGCGCGACCTGCTCGGGGCGATAGCCATGCAGCGCCACACGCCCGCCGGCCTTTGTCGCGGCTTTCATGTCCGCGAACTGCTGCACGCGTAAATCAGGGGGGGCGAACTGCATGAATATCCCGACGACCAGATCAAATTGCGGCGTCCAGTCAAAGGCGGACCAATCTGACACGCTTGTTGCGAGCGCTACGTCATGCTGCTTTGCGAGGTCTTTGGCGCGCGCCACAGCTGTCGGCGAGAAATCGAACGATGTGACGTGCAGACCTTGCCGCGCCAGATGCACCGCATTGCGCCCTTCGCCGTCCGCAACACAAAGTGCAGTTTCACACCCCGCCCCAACCCACGGATTTTCCGTTAGAAAACCGGCAGGTGCTTTGCCAAACAAGTATCCATCTTCATTGCTATACCGATCTTCCCACATTACAAAGGCATCCGTTGTTCTGCGACCCCGACCCACCAGCTACAGCCTGCCGGAATCGCGTCATCGTTAAAGTTGTATTCGGGGTGATGCACGGGCGCGCTGTCGCCGTTGCCGACCAGAATATACGCGCTGGGGCGTTCCTGGGCGAGAAAGGCAAAATCCTCGCCGCCCATGATCAGGGGGGCATCGTCGCATTGGCCTGACACCGATCGCGCCACGTCGGCGGCAAAATCCGTTTGTTCGTCGGCGTTCACCATCACTGGATATCCGCGCCGGAAATCTACCGTTGCCGTGGCGCCGAATGTCTGCGCGGTCAGGGTCGCGATTGCCTTGACCCGCTCTTCGGCCATGTCCTGCACTTGCGTGTCCAGCGTGCGCACGGTGCCGCGCAGGTGCACCCGTTGCGGGATAACGTTATGCGCCTTGGTGTCTGTTTCAAATGACGTGACCGAGACGACCAATTGTTTCACCGGATCGACATTGCGGCTGGCAATCGTTTGCAGTGCCACAACCATATGCGCGGCGACCACTGTTGTATCAATCGCAATATGGGGTTTGGCCGCGTGGCCACCCTTGCCCTCGACGTAAATATCAAACTGATCGGCAGCGGCAAAGAACGGGCCGGGCCGGATTGCAAAGCTTCCTATCGGCATACCGGGCCAGTTGTGCATCCCATAGACTTCCTGAATGCCGAACCGGTCCATCAGCCCGTCGTCGCACATTTCCTTGCCGCCACCTCCGCCTTCTTCAGCGGGTTGGAAAATAACGATAACTGTGCCGTCGAACTGTCTGGTTTCACACAGATATTTAGCTGCTCCGAGCAGCATCGACGTATGTCCGTCATGGCCACAAGCATGCATCGCGCCGTCAGTCTTGCTGGCATAATCGAGCCCCGTCGCTTCATGAATTGGTAAGGCATCCATGTCGGCCCGCAAGCCGATGACTTTGTCTGATTTATTGCTCTTTCCCTTGATCACACCGCAAACGCCGGTACGCCCCATGCCGGTGACGATTTCATCACAGCCAAAGGCGCGCAATTTCGCCTCTACCACGGCGCTGGTGCGGTGGGTGTCAAACAGGATTTCAGGGTGTTCATGCAGGTCATGCCGCCACGCGGTGATTTCGGGCAGCAGGTCGGCAAAGCGGTTCTTAACGGGCATCGTGGCCTCCGGTTTGGTTTGCCCGATCCTGTCGCATCCCTGCGCGCGCCACAAGGGTCACAGGTTGGGGCCAGTTTCCAGTTTCGTGCCATCCGAAAACCGCGACAAACGAAAGCGCGACATATCATGGCCCAGATCATCACCCGCCACCATATCCGCCAACACACGACCAAATCCGGGGCCGATCCCAAAGCCGTGCCCGCACATGCCCGTGGCAATAATCAAACCCGGAATGGCGGCGGCGTGATCCACCACAGGCACCATATCGGGCAGAGAATCGATCATCCCCGCCCAAGCGGTTTTGATCACTACATCGCCCGCGTCAGGGAATGTCTGCGCAAATAACCGCGCCAGTTCGTTGACTTTTCCCGCGTGCGGCGCAGGGTTCAGCACCCGCATTTTTTCAAATGGAGTGACATCAGTGTCGGCCCACCGCCGTGCCGTCCCCCATGCATCGGGATAGCCCTTTGGCGCAATAGGCCGATAAGATGTGCCCAGCGGATCAGCCCAGATTTGCGGCAAGAACCGCCGTACCGCACGAAACGCATCCGGCCCGATGAACATCTCGTGAAAGCCCTCGGGGGCAAGGGAATAACCGCCATCCTCGCGACGGCGAAATGCAAAACGATGATCAACCGCGCCACCGCCATAGACCTGCGCCAATGGGTCGGTCGCAGCAACTGTCGCACGCACCGAAAGCTGCGGAATGCTGATTCCGTGTCGGCGCAAAAATAGCGAGGACCACGCCCCACCTGCAAGCACGACCTTTGCGCAGGCAATCGTTCCGCGTTCCGTTACAACGCCGCTGACCTTGCCCGCGCTGATGTCCAATCCGCGCGCCGCGCAGTTTTCGACGATCTGCACCCCGTCCCTCACCGCCGCGCGCGCCAAAGCAGGCACCGCCACCCAAGGTTCGGCGCGCATATCAGACGCCGTCCACATCGCCCCCTGCCAAGTATGTTCCGCATCGGGAATTTTTGCCGCCACCTGCGCACTACTCAGCAAAACCGTATCCAGTTCATGGGCGTGAGCATGGGGCAGCCACGCCTCGAACCGCGCCATTTCGGCGGCATCCTTGGCCAGATAAAGCGTACCGGTCTGGCGCAATCCGATCTCAGCCTGCAACTGCGGATCAAGATCGCGCCAATGCTGATTGGCCTCGACCATCACTGGCAATTCCGCCGGATCGCGCCCCTGCTGGCGTATCCACCCCCAGTTGCGGCTCGATTGTTCGCCCGCCACGCGGCCCTTTTCCAGCACCACCGCGCGCAGTCCCTTACGGGCCGCAAACCACGCTGTCATGATACCAATCACACCGCCGCCAATGATCACGACATCAGCGGATAAAGACAGCCCGCCACTGTGTTCAACGGGGCTTTGTTCTGAAATTGGAAATGGTGTCATGGAATGCTCCTGTCGCGCGCACTGTTACTGGCGCAAGCAGCACTCGCAACCCTAATGCATCGCCTTGCGAATGCGCCGCACACCCCACCATACGGCCAAGATAACCAGTGGCGTTACAATCGCCGTCAGCATCCCTTTGGACAGATCAAATGCACTGGCCAATGGATAGGCCATATAGGTCACAAGGTTCACGCCATAGTAGCTGATCGCGACCACACTCAGCCCCTCGACCGTTGCTTGCAGCCGCAATTGCAGGTCCGCACGTCTGTCCATCGAGACTAGCAGCGCCTGACTTTGCGCCGAGCGTTCAACATCGACCCGCGTCCGCAATAAGTCCCCCGCACGCAAGGCGCGGTCCGACATGGATTGCAGCCGCGCTTGCGTCGACATGACTGTGCGCATAGCTGGATCATAACGACGCATCATAAATTCGGCGAATGTCTGGCGCCCTGTGAACCGCTCTTCGCGCAGCGCCACAATGCGTTGGTTAACAATCGTTTCGTAGGCCCCCGTGGCAGCAAAACGAAAGTTGGTGCGGTGCACAATGCTTTCCAGCTCCGCGGCGATGGCCAGCAGGTCCGACAGTGTCGCATCGTGACGGGTCGGCGCGCCTGTCATATCCGCCACAAGTGCCGTGAGCCGATCATCCAATTCGCCCAAACGCGGCCCCAGTTCGCGCGCGCGCGCCAGACCAAGCATCGACATCGCCTTATAGGTCTCAATCTCGCAAATGCGCTGCACAACGCGGCCAATCCTGCGGCCCCCCGCCCCATCACGGGCAAATACCGCGAACCGCATATGGCCAGCCGGATCAATGCGAAAATCACCAGCGATCGCCAGTTGATCCTCAAGCACGCGGGATATGGCAAGGCTTTCAGGCACAAACCACTCGCGCGCTTTGTCGGTGATCACATCATCGCCGTTTTCGCGTTCAATGTGGATGAGGGCCGACGTGACACGCACACCGGGCGCCTCTGCCAGCCAGTCAGCAGGGAAAATCCCAAACGTCACGGCGTCAAACGGACGGTCTGCAACCCCGTCACCAAACAGCGTATAGGTCACGAACTCGGTGTGGCTTTCCCACTTCACGAAATGCTTGCCCAATTGGCCCGAATAATGCGTCGCGTCGGGCTGTGGACGGGGTGCTGCATGGCGATCCAGCAGCGCGATCAAATGTGCCCGATCCGCGTCCCGATCCCGACCAGCGGCATTAAGCGCGGGCTTGATCGCAAGATAGGCCGCACGGCTGGGTGCTGCGACCGTCGGGAACGGGCGGGCATGTAATTCATTGGCCAATTGATAGCGCAGCGGGTGATCAGCAATCGGTGGTATAACGCGTCCTGTCATTTTCGGCTACACTAGCCAAAAACCACCACCTGTAAACATAAAACTCTTAGTTCTCATGATGTTAGCGGCACACTACGGTATACCGTGCGCCGCCCTAATATCAGATCACCACAACGTCCAGCGGCGGGAAGCCGTTGAAACCAACCGAAGAATACGCGCTGGTATAGGCACCCGTGTTGCGGATCAGCACACGGTCGCCAGCTTGCAGCGACATCGGCAACATTACAGGGCGTTTTTCATAAAGCACATCTGCGCTGTCACACGACGGGCCAGCCATGATGCAAGGACCGACCGCATCACCATCGCGCGGCGTGACGAACTCGTAGCGGATCGCCTCGCCTTCTGTTTCGGCCAGACCGGAAAAACGACCGATATCCAAATAAACCCAGCGATGCACATCGCGGGCCGACTTGCGGCTGACCAGCAGACATTCGGCAACGATCAGACCTGCCTCGGCGACCAACCCACGACCGGGTTCGGCTATCACACGGGCGACATGACCAAAACGAGCGGTCACTTGCGCCATTACGCCAGCCGCATAAGCAGTGGGGGCCTCAATCGCCTCGCCGTAAAACGCAGGGAACCCACCGCCGATGTTTAACACGCTCAGGTCATGGCCCGCTTCAACAGCCGCATGCCAGATCCCCGCCATCACATCCAATGTCACGCCCCACATCGACGATTTGCGGGTCTGCGAACCAACGTGGAACGAAAACCCGACTGGGCGCAGACCAATCATGCGGGCGTGGTCCAGCAGGGCCAGCGCCATGTTACGATCGCAGCCGAACTTACGTGACAGCGGCCAATCGGCCTCGGATGTCTCAACAATCAGACGGATGTAAACTTGCGTGCCGGGGGCATGGGCGGCGATCTTGTCCAGCTCCACTTCGGCGTCGGCTGCGAACAGATCAATGCCAGCGCCGTGCGCGAAAGCGATATCGCTGGCACGCTTGACGGTATTGCCAAAGCTGATGTGCTCGGGATGCGCGCCCAAGCTCAGGCACAATTCAATCTCGCCGCGCGACGCTGCATCAAAGTGGCTGCCCAAGGACACAAGCGTCGAAATGACCTCGCGGGTCGGGTTCGCTTTAACGGCATAGTGGATGTCAGCGTGGCCCAGTCCCGCCTTAAGCGCGCGATATTGCAGCGCCACACGGGATGGATCGATTAACAACGTCGGGCGATCAACCACAACAGTCGCGGCGAATGCGTCAAGGTGGGTGGGAACGGCAATAGAAACGGACGCCGCAACGTCAGAAAAATTCAAAGTCATGGTCATCTCCAATAAGACCCGGCCATGATGAATAATCCACCCAAGACCGCTCACTTCCAAAAGGAGACGTTACCGTCGCTGCATAAACACATCTAAGACCGATGCCAGAGGCGCGTGCGTTGGCGTCTATGATCGCGCATTTGCGCTGAAAGATTGAGTCGCGCAAGAAAATAATCACGCCGCGTGAAAATAGTTCTGCATCCCTCTCATCTTGCCACAAATATCCGCAAGGGGTGAATTGGCGGCACGCCAAGAGGGGGGCAAGGCCCCCCGGCCCCGCCCGCCGCAGGCGCACCTACTTGCCAATCGCGCGCACAGCCCGTTACTTGCCAGATATGACCACAATCGCGTTTAACAAACCCTTCGGCGTCCTGTGCCAGTTCACCGACACACGCAGCCCCACAACACGGCCCACCCTGTCGGGGTTCGGCCTGCCTGCGAGCGTCTATCCGGCTGGACGCTTGGATCGCGACAGCGAGGGGCTGTTGATCCTCACCAACGATGGACGCGAACAGGCACGGATTGCGGACCCGAAATACAAGATGGCAAAAACCTATCTGGTGCAGGTCGAAGGCGCGCCTGATGATGCCACCCTCGCCTCACTGCGGACGGGGGTCAGCCTCAAAGACGGTCCGACCCGCCCCGCGCAGGCCCGCCTGATCGACCCGCCGGATTTATGGCACCGCGACCCACCCGTCCGGTTTCGCAAATCCGTGCCAGACGCTTGGCTGGAAGTCACCATCTTTGAGGGCCGCAACCGCCAAGTCCGCCGCATGTGCGCCGCACTCGGCTTCCCCTGCCTACGGCTGGTGCGTTGGCAGGTTGGCGAGTGGTCACTTGACGGGCTGGCCCTCGGGGAGTGGAGTAAGGTGGGATGAATCCCACCCTAACCTAGTCAATCATGGGCAACAATTTGTCCAAAGACGCTTTGGCATCGCCATAAAACATCCGCGTGTTTTCCTTGAAAAACAGCGGGTTTTCGATGCCGGAATAGCCCGTGCCTTGCCCGCGCTTACTCACGAACACCTGCTTGGCTTTCCAGCATTCCAGCACCGGCATGCCGGCGATGGGCGAGTTGGGATCGTCTTGTGCTGCGGGGTTCACGATGTCATTGGAGCCGATCACAATGGCCACGTCGGTTTTGGGGAAATCCTCGTTGATCTCGTCCATTTCCATAACGATGTCGTAGGGCACCTTGGCCTCGGCCAGCAGTACGTTCATGTGACCCGGCAAGCGCCCCGCGACGGGGTGGATTGCGAACCGCACGTTTTTACCTTTGGCGCGCAATTTGCGGACCAGTTCGGCGACACCTTGCTGCGCCTGCGCCACGGCCATGCCGTAGCCGGGGATGATGATCACAGAATCAGCTTCGTTCAACGCCGCGGCCACGCCTTCGGCTTCGATCGCGATTTGTTCGCCTTCGACTTCCATTTGCGGGCCCGATGCGCCACCAAAACCACCAAGGATCACGGACACAAAGCTACGGTTCATCGCCTTACACATGATGTAGGACAGGATCGCACCGGATGAGCCGACCAGCGCGCCGACCACAATCAGCAGGTCGTTGCCAAGGCTGAAACCAATCGCCGCTGCGGCCCAGCCGGAATAGCTGTTCAGCATCGACACAACCACGGGCATATCCGCGCCGCCGATCCCCATGATCAGGTGGTAGCCGATAAACAGCGCCGCCAAGATCATGATAAACAGCGGGAAAAATCCGCCCGTATTAAAATACCAGATCAGTGCAAGTACCGAAATCACCGCCGCCGACGCATTCAACAAATGCCCGCCGGGGAGTTTCTTGGCCACACTGTCCAAACGGCCTGCAAGTTTGCCATAAGCGATTACAGAACCGGTAAAGGTGACCGCACCGATAAACACACCAAGGAACAATTCAACACGCAGGATATTGATCTCGACCGCCGTTTTATGGGCGATCAGGGCCGCAAAGTCACCAAGCTCTTTGGCATGCAGCCATGATTCCATACCCGTCGCAGTTAGCGAGGTTGGTGCAGAGGCCATAAGCCCGCCGATCCGGCTGATTTCAAAGTGGGCAATAATCCCCACAAAGACAGCTGCCAGACCCACGAGGCTGTGCATTGCCGCAACCAGTTCGGGCATTTGTGTCATCTGCACTTTGGTAGCCAGCTGATAGCCGATGGCCCCGCCACCTGCGATCAGCAAGAGCGAGAGCAGCCAAAAGCCCGACCCCGGCCCGACCAGCGTCGCAGCCACGGCCAGTGCCATACCGACAATGCCATACCAGACCGCGCGTTTCGCGCTTTCCTGCCCCGAAAGGCCACCAATCGAGAGGATGAAAAGAACCGCTGCGACTACATAAGCCGCTGTTGTGAAACCGAATTCCATGATCCGTCCCCCTTAGGATTTCTGGAACATGGCGAGCATACGCCGTGTTACCAAGAAGCCGCCGAAAATGTTGATGCCCGTCATGAACACCGCAAGTGATGCCAGCACGATCACAAGGAACGACCCCGATCCGATCTGCATCAACGCGCCCAAGATTATGATGGAACTAATCGCGTTGGTGACCGCCATCAGCGGGGTGTGCAAGCTGTGCGCGACGCCCCAGATGACTTGGAAGCCGACGAACACGGCCAACACAAAGACGATAAAGTGCTGCATAAAGCTGGCCGGAGCCACAAGACCGACGCCCAGTAACAGCACAGCGCCAACGGCTAGCAGTGTAACCTGATTACGTGTCTGCGCCTTGAACGCCGCCACTTCATTGGCGCGCTTTTCTTCAGCGGTAAGTACTTTGACTTCGGCTTTGGGTTTGGCCGCGATGGCACGCACCTTGGGCGGTGGCGGCGGGAATGTGATCTCGTGTTTGAACGCCACGGTCGCGCCACGGATCACGTCGTCTTCCATGTTGTGATTGATCTGCCCGTCCTTTTCAGGGGTCAGGTCGGTCATCATGTGACGGATGTTCGTAGCGTATAGGGTCGAGGCCTGTGCGGCCATGCGTGACGGGAAATCAGTGTAACCGATGATCGTCACGCCATTATCCGTGACGATCTTTTCGTCCATCACCGTCAGCTTGCAGTTGCCGCCCTTTTCAGCAGCCAGATCGATGATCACCGATCCCGGCTTCATCGCGGCGACCATGTCAGCGGTCCAAAGCTCGGGTGCTTCGCGGTTCGGGATCAGCGCGGTGGTGATGACGATGTCCACTTCCGGGGCCAACTCGCGGAATTTGGCCAGCTGGGCTTCGCGAAATTCGGGGGATGACACGGCGGCGTAGCCACCTGTTGCTGCGCCGTCTGCCTGATCTTCCTCGAAATCGAGATAGACAAATTCAGCGCCCATGCTCTCGACCTGCTCGGCCACTTCGGGGCGCACATCAAACGCATAAGTGATCGCGCCAAGCGATGTCGCGGTGCCAATCGCTGCCAAACCGGCCACTCCAGCGCCAACCACCAGAACCTTGGCGGGGGGGACTTTGCCCGCGGCAGTGATCTGGCCAGTAAAGAAGCGGCCAAAGTTGTTGCCTGCCTCGATCACGGCGCGATAGCCTGCGATATTGGCCATGGATGACAGCGCGTCCATCTTTTGCGCGCGGCTGATGCGCGGTACCATTTCCATGGCGATGACATTGGCGCCCGAGGATTTAGCAATATCCATGCCCGCGTCATTGGCGGCAGGGTTGAAAAAGGAAATCAGCGTCTGACCATCCCGCATACGCTTCATTTCGGTCGCATCTGGCTGGCGCACCTTGGCGACAATATCAGCGGCCTTCCACAGGGCGGCGGCAGTTTTGACAACCGAAACGCCCGCGTCCTTATAGGTCTTGTCCGAGAAACCAGCAGCGGCACCCGCCCCTGTTTCAATCACGCAAGTGTAGCCGAGCTTTTGCAGATCAAGGGCTGACGCCGGTGTCATTGCGACACGGTTCTCGCCCTCAAATGTTTCCTTTGGTGCACCGATTTTCACGCGCTATCCCCCTTGGTAAAAGCAGTTAAGTTTGGTTAGCGGCTGGATTGGCGATTCACAAGGCTTTGGCGGCGTCAGGCGCGCCCTAAGCGCTAACGGGGGGGCATTTCGACATAAACGACGCCACTTTACATAACTA
>CALAGN010000051.1 GCA_937891785.1 uncultured Octadecabacter sp. | reverse complement strand
CCCATAGTAACAGATACTACAATGAAGATTAACGTCTGCTTGCGCAACTGGCTACTCATACCGTGAAGAATTGGCGGGACTATCTCTCGCTTTTCATCTTTTCCTCATGGCACCACAGAAAGTGTAACAGCCGCACTATCAAGGATTGGGATGCCAAGCTCAAGCTCCAGCCGAGCCGCGATATAGGTGGCGGCGACGTTCGTGCACATAATGACGATGGCGTCTGGTTGGGACGCCGCGACGCATTTGATCATCCGTTCAATCACCGCAGGCGGTATCGCAGCAAAATCATGGCTAAGTTTACCGCCATCATTGATGGCGGCGATCACCTCAAATCCCAGATCGACGTAGTTGCGATTGATCTGGGTGGCCACATCATCGGTATAAGGTGTCACCATCCCCAACCGTTTGGCCCCAAGCTTTCTCAGCCGACGGTTGATATCCAGCACGCAGGTGGTTGCAGGCACACCTGTCTCGTGAGTCACACGCTGCACGAACGCCTCATCGTGCGCCACGCCGAGCCAACTGGCCGAGGTTCCGCCCCATGTGATCTGGTCAACCTTCGCGTCGCAGAGCAGTTTCGCCGCCGCGACCTGTGCATCCATCTCAAACTGTGCCCGTGAGGTCGCGTCGAGTTGCACATCTATCACGCCTAAGCGCGAGACATGCACGCTGACCTCAGGCCGCTTAGCCTGCAGGCGCACGGCCAAAGGCTCTAGGACGACGTTCGAGGATGGGATCAACAGGCCCAGCCGCATCAGATGATCGACGTCCGCGCAGAAATACCGCCATCCACGGTATAGACTGTGCCTGTCGTATAGCCCGCACGCTCGGAGGCCAGAAATGCCACCAGATCGGAAATCTCCGCGCAATGCGCCGGACGCCCGAGAGGGTACCCATCCGCCAGTTCCATATAGCGCTCTGGATCGCCTAAATCTTTTTCGGCCCATTTGCGCAGCATGTTGTAAATCCGGTCAGTGTTTACGGGTCCGGGATTGATGCCGACGACACGCATGTTGTCATCAAGGGCATACCCCCCCAACGCGCGGGTAAAGCCCATCAGGCTGATGTTTCCCATGGCTCCAGCAATATAGTCGCGGTCTAGAACCTCGCCCCCGTTGCCGATGATGTTGATGACCACACCTCCGCCGGCCTCTTTCATCTTGGTGTAAAACAGACGGCTCATGTTGATGTAGCCAAAGACCTTGAGGTCAAAGCCTTTGCGCCAAGCCGCATCATCAACGTCCCACAAGTCGCCACTGGGAATTGCGCCAGCGTTGTTCACCAGAATATCCACATTGCAAATTGCCTGCGCCAAGGCGTCCGGTGCACCCTCTGATGTCAGATCCAAAGGGTGCAGGGTCACGGACACATCGGAGGTCTTTGCAATTTCCGCTTTCAACGTTTCTAGCTTTTCGGCGCTCCGAGCGGTTAGATGCAGATGAACGCCCTCTGCCGCGAGCGTTTCCGCAACATGCGCCCCAATGCCCATCGACGCACCGGTTATCAACGCCGTTTTACCCGTCAGCTTCAAATCCATCAGCTTGTATCCCCCATAGTCAGCACAGTTCGCCCTTCGACTTTTCCGGCGTTCAAGTCCAAAAGTGCTTCATTGATCTGTGCAAAGGGGACCGCATTGATCACGCCTTTGACCCGACCACCCGCCGCAAGGGCAAGAAGCTCGGCCATCTCCTGTCGGTTTGACGCGGAACTGCCGCGCACCATTAGGCCGCGTTCAACCACCTGATAGGTGTAGAACGCCATTTCACCAGCGGGTACGCCAGTCAGAACGATCGTTGCGCGCGGGTTGCAGGCGTCCAGCATCATCGGCCATGTTGCGGTCACGGGTGCAAAGTTCACGCAGCCATGTGCGCCACCCAGCTCTTGAATCGCTGCCCCTGCCCCCTCATCGGCTTTGACACATTCGTCAGCACCCAGTGTCTTTGCCGTCGCGAGTTTGTCATCGGCAACATCCACAGCGATAACACGCAGCCCCGACAGTTTGGCAAGTTGAACACAGTACTGTCCCAAGCCGCCCATGCCAAAAATTGCCACCGTGTCGCCGACCTGCACACCTGTTTTCTTGAGCGACGCATAGGCCGCAGCTCCCGCACACATCAGGGGGGCTGCCTCAATAGCATCAACCCCGTCGGGGATTTTGCTGGCCCATTGATCTTTCAGGGCGACATATTCGGCAAAGCACCCTGGTGTGGCGTAGCCAGTCGCGGTGAAGTCAGGACAATAATTCTCGCCCCCCGTCCGGCAATCACGGCAATGCCCGCAGGCACCGTAAACATATCCGATACCTACGCGGTCCCCGACCTGAAAACGTGTCGCGGTTGATCCCACGGCGACAACACGCCCAACACCTTCATGCCCCATAATCAATGGCAAGCTTGGCGGGGCATGCTCGCCCTTCCAGATATGCACATCCGTAAAACACAGCCCACTTGCCTCGATCTGTACCAACACCTCGTCACTGCCGATTTGCGGCACGGGCACTTCGGCCATCTCGAGTGGTGCGTGGTAGTCTGTCAGCAACGCAGCTTTCATCGTGGTGGGCAGGGGCATGGGGGTCTCCTTGGTGCATGATTAGGTATACCAAACAGCTCAAAACGCCCAATCGTCAAGTAAATCCTCCTGAAATATGTAATTTTTGTCAAAACAGACCGCTTTTGATTGAAGTTTGTGCAATTTCAAGTACCTTTGGCATACCAAGAAGAGAGTCCTCATTATGTCCGACATCACCGATGCCTTCACCCAACCCGGTACGAACAGAGGGCTTTATTACGATGGAGCCTTCCAACAACCCGAAACGGATGCCGTCATCAGCGTCACCAATCCGGCCACTGCTCAAGGTTTCACAACCGTTCCAGATGCAACCGCCACTGACGTTGATGCCGCTGTCGCCGCTGCGCGCGCAGCTTTCGCAGGTTGGTCCGCCCTTGATCCCATAGACCGTGCCCGCCACTTGCGCAGATTTGCCGATGTGGTGGGCGAAAACATCCCCAAGCTCGCGATCCTGGAATCCATTGTGACCGGACGGGCGCTGAAAGAGATGAACGCCCAGATGGTGCGCATTCCAGAGTGGATCGAATATTTCGCGGGTATCGCGATGGGGCTTGAGGGAGAGTCGAACGTCGTCAAGGGTGGCTATGTCACCATGACCCATTATGAGCCACTTGGCCCGGTCGCACTTTTGACCCCATGGAACCATCCGGTTCTAATCCTTGTGAAGAAGATGGGCGCGGCGCTGGCTGCGGGGAACACCTGCGTTGTGAAGCCATCCGAACTTGCCCCTGTCTCGCCGCTTGTGCTGGCTGCATTGGCTACGGAGGCAGGTCTGCCCGACGGCGTCGTAAACGTTGTGACAGGTGGACCACAGACTGGTGCGGCGCTGTGCGCACACCCCGACATTCATTACATCGACTTGACCGGCGGCACCACGACAGGGCGCAAAGTCGCGGCAGTCGCAGGGGAACGCCTCGTGCGAACAACGATGGAACTGGGGGGTAAAACGCCAGTGCTGGTCTGTCAGGACGCCGACCTAGACGGAGCCATTGCCGGGGGTCTGTTCTCCGCATTTGTAGCCTCTGGGCAGACATGTGTCTCCGGGGCGCGTTTTATCGTGCATCGTGATATCTACGATGCATTTGTGACCGGCATCGCCGCACGTGCCGACGCCATTACGCTAGGCGATCCGATGGCTGACACCACCCAAATAGGGCCGGTTATTTCCAAAGCCAGTCAGGACCGTTGCAAACGCATGATCGCGACAGCCAAAGCAGGTGGCGCGGTGCAGGTCGCGGGGGCCTCCGATCCCGATCTTCCCGCGCCTTTTGATCAGGGTTTCTATATCCGACCGACGGTATTCAAGGATGTCCGGCCAGAGCAGGAACTATTTCTCGAAGAAGTCTTCGGTCCCGTGATCTCGATTACGCCCTTTGATACCGAAGAAGAAGCGTTAGCGCTGGCCAACACGGGCACCTTCGGCCTCGGGGTTTCAATCTGGTCGCGCGACATAGCGCGGGCGCACCGACTGTCACTTGGCATCAGAGGTGGCGTTGTTTGGCTGAACGATCATCACCGCAACGATCCCCGTTCGGTCTGGGGGGGCGTGCGTGATAGTGGCTTTGGCAAGGAAAACGGTTGGGATGCGCTCAAGGCCTATATGACCAAGAAATCCGTCATCGTGCGCACGGCCCCGGGCCATGACGACTGGTTCGCCGGATCAAATCGCTATGGCTAAAATCCAAACCCCTCGCAAGGCTGACAGCATCGCAGCCGCCCTCGAAAGCCAGATTATCGAGGGCTTGCGCGCGCCCGGTGTGCGGCTTGATGAACGTGGTCTCGCGGAGGAATTCGGCGTCTCGCGCACCCCTGTGCGCGAGGCGATCCGCCATCTTGCCAGTATGGGGCTGATAGAAGACTTGGGGCGTCGCGGCATCGTTGTTGCCAAACCTACTGCGGCAACTGTACTTGACGCGTTTCTTGTTGTCGCCGAGCTTGAGGGCATCGCAGCACGCCTTGCCGCGCAGCGTATCCAGCCCATGCAGCTACAAGAGGCACGCGACGCCAATGATCGCTGTGCCGCAGCCCGAACTGTCGCTGCATTTAACGAAGCGAATATGTCTTTGCATAATGCGATTATCGCAGGTTCGCAAAACCGACTTCTTCAGGACCAGCTGCGTAGCGCTCGACCGATCACATTTCCCTATCGCCACCACTTGACGCAGGCACCGGGATATATGGCGCGTTCGGTTGAGGAACATGCCATCGTAATCAACGCCATTGCTGCAGGTCAAACAACAGCTGCACAAGCCGCGATGACAAGTCATGTCAATCTGCTGGGCGAAGAGATTGTCGGCTTCTTGCGTACGTTTGGAACGTCGTTAGAGCACGATAGGGTTGAGAGCGTCGTTTAAGAGCAGCTCCATGAAAGACATTCTATGATGTAGGCGTTTTGTTTGTACCGTTTAGAAAATAAAGACATAACGGCAATTATCTGGATGCTTCATTTCTTCTCAAAGCGGACTTTGGTGCAGCCGCAGCGAATTCACGCATTGTCCGCA
>CALAGN010000050.1 GCA_937891785.1 uncultured Octadecabacter sp. | reverse complement strand
CTATCACGCTGGATTCATACAGTGAATCCCTACAACCGATTTGTGCAACAAAGCCTGTTACATCCTCGAGTTGTTCGTCGCTGGCTTTGGATTGCACCCATTGCGTCGTGAGATTGAGAAAGTCCACCGCGCGGTGGATATCGTCAATTTCGCGCTGGGCCAGCACGCTGGCGCGTTCAGCCATCCAGGCTTCGATGCGGTCAATATCAGCCTGCGATAAGCCACGGTCACCTTGCGGTTTTACTTCGCCGTTCCGGATGTTGACGACCGCGATCTGGTCCATTTCAAGCCGACGCTGGCGGTTTTCGCTGTCAACACGAAATACCGCAGCCCCGTTTTCGCGCACACGGAAATAGTATTCCGGCAGTTCGACAGTCATCGCTATCTTCCCTCAGTCAGGCTGGCACAAAAGGACTGGATCCGAGCGCACGCCTCTTTTAGTGAATCATCAGATTTAGCGTAGCTGACGCGAAAGTTAGGTGAAAGCCCAAAGGCGGCGCCAAACACGACCGCAACGCCGGCATCATCGAGCAGGGCAGTTGCGAAAACCTCGTCGTCGTCGATCAGCACGCCTTTGGGTGTGGTCTTGCCGATGCAGCCAGCGATGGATGGGTAGACGTAAAACGCGCCTTCAGGTTTCGGGCAGATGATCCCGTCAGCGGCGTTCAGCATATCGACCACCAGATCGCGGCGGCGGGTAAACATCGCATTGTTGGGTGCGATGAAATCTTGCGTGCCATTCAGTGCTTCGACGGCCGCCCATTGGCTGATCGTGCAGGGGTTGGATGTGGATTGCGACTGCACTTTGCGCATCGCTGCGATCAAGTGCTTTGGCCCCGCGCCATAGCCGATCCGCCAGCCGGTCATCGCATAGGCCTTGGACACGCCGTTCATCGTAAGTGTGCGGTCATAAAGCTGTGGTTCAACCTGCGCTGGGGTGCAGAATTTGAAATCATCGTAGGCAAGGTGTTCATACATATCATCTGTCAGAACCCAGACATGCGGGTGGCGCAACAGCACATCCGTCAGCGCCTTTAGCTCCTCCCAGCTATAGCCGGCACCCGTGGGGTTGGAAGGAGAATTGAACAGGAACCACTTGGTCTTGGGTGTGATTGCCGCCTCAAGTTGGGACGCAGTGATCTTGAAATTCGCCTCAAGCGTGGCTTCGATAAACACCGGTTCGCCGCCTGCCAACAGCACCATATCGGGATAGCTGACCCAATAGGGCGCGGGGATGATAACCTCGTCGCCGGGGTTAAGCGTGGCTACAAAGGTGTTATACAAGATCTGCTTGCCGCCCGTTCCCACAGTGACTTGACCGGGCGCATAGGTCAGGTGATTGTCACGCGCGAACTTGGCGCAGATCGCTTGTTTCAGCTCGACTATCCCGTCAACGGCGGTGTATTTCGTGTGGCCCGAATTGATCGCGGCAATGCCTGCGTCCTTGATGTTTTGCGGTGTGTCAAAGTCGGGTTCTCCGGCGCCAAGACCGATCACATCGCGGCCCGCGGCCTTGAGTTCCTGTGCCTTGGTTGTCACGGCAATGGTGGGTGATGGTTTGACGCGGTCTAGTGTCGCGGAAAGGAAGGACATGGTCGGCCTCATATGGAAATTACCAGATCGTTGTGTCATACAGTGTACACCGATCAAACAGCAAGGAATGCACGATGAATGACGGCACTGATAAAGCAGATGACGCAGGATGGTTCAGCGACGCGACCGCAACCTTCGGGGATCGTGTCGCAGGCGCGCGCGAAGGCACGGGGCTGACCCAAAAGGGGCTGTCCAAAAAGCTGGGTATCAAGCTTAGCACGCTGCGCAACTGGGAAGAGGACCTGAACGAACCGCGCGCTAATAAATTGCAGATGCTGTCGGGTGTGCTGGGCGTGTCGATGGCGTGGTTGCTGACCGGCACGGGCAATGGCCCTGATCTGCCCGCCGATGTACACGAGGCGCAAGCCGATGTCCTTAGTATCCTCTCAGAAATGCGCGGATTGCGCACTCAGATGACCCAGAGCGCCGAACGCCTTGGCCAACTGGAAAAACGCCTGCGCGCCGCGTTGCGCGAACCGGCATGAGCGAAACGCCCGAACACCGTATCAAGCGGCTGCGGATGCGGTCAATGCGGCGCGGGATCAAGGAAATGGACCTGATCCTAATTGCGTTTTCCGATGCTGAGCTGGCGGGTTTGAACGCGGAGGAGGTTGATCTTTATGATCGGCTTTTGTCTGAAAATGATCACGATCTTTATCAATGGGTGTCGGGGCAGACCGAAACACCGGCACCCTACGTTGATATGATTGCCAGAATCGCGGCCCGTGCGGATGGTGTCGTCAAAATCTAAGACTTTTCGTGCAAATTTCTGTCGTCGTTTAACGGGTTGTTGGGATTATTGCCCCACTTATGCCCTGACATACCTTGACGGAGATAGACGCATGAGCCTTTATTCAAACGTGGTCCAGCCGGAGACGCCGGCGATAAATCCCGGTTTCATGACCAGTTACCTTGAGGCGTTGACGCTTGTCGAACGCCTGCACCGCCTGCTGCTTGATGTCATCAAAGACGAATTCGAGCGGGTCGGCGTGATCGAAATCAACGCTGTGCAAGCCTTGTTGTTGTTCAATATCGGCGACAACGAAGTCACGGCCGGAGAGCTGAAATCGCGCGGATACTACCAGGGCAGTAACGTGAGCTATAATCTCAAGAAATTGGTTGAAATGGGGTTTATGCACCATCAGCGGTGCGAAATCGATCGCCGCTCCGTGCGTGTCCGGTTGACCGAAAAAGGGCGGCGCATTCGTGATGTGGTGACGCAGCTTTTTGAGGGGCATGCCCAAGGTCTGCAAGGGCGTGGCGTGCTGGATATGGCAGGCGTCGAGGATATTTCCAGGGCCCTGCGCCGTGTGGAGCGTTATTGGACCGACCAAATCCGCTACATCTACTAGGGGGCGGCGGGGAGCGCGCCGATCGCAAGGCTTGCAAGTTCGCGCAATAGCTTGCGCGTCATCGCGGCCTCGTAGTTCTCAAAGCCAAGCGCGACTTCGACAAAGGCGTCCGCGCCGCGCATGACATAGCTGCGATAGTAGGCTGACAGTTCGCCGACCTGTAGCAAGCGGGCGTTGCCCGTGCTGGGGTCATCGGCACCGATGACCAATCCATTGATGGTTACGCCTGACGGGATTTGACTGTCGGGAATGTCCTGCGGGCGGGTGCCGGTATTGGCTTTGCCGTCGCCCGATATATCAAGCGTGCGCTTCCAGCAGTTGCCTTGCTGATCCAGTAGGGCCAGACCGGTCAGAATTGCGGGACCAATGGCCGTTGTGGGCTGGGCAGGGCTGCGCGTTGTGCTGACCAGTTGCACAATCACGCGGGTCAGGGCGGTATCATCGCGCATCTCGGTCCACGGCAAGATCAGGTGCTGGTCTTGCGGCCCGCTCCATTCGAAAACCGCAAGGCGCACCGGCGCAGCTGACGGGGCAAGAAGCACCTCGCGCACCGCGGGGCTGCTAAGCGCGCCCGCCAACCCATCCAGTTGCAAGCGGTATTCGTGCTGATCAACCGAACCCGACACGTCCAACCCAAGGACAAGCGCCTGCCGACACGCCGTTTGCGCATCGGCAGGTGCGCCAAGGCACAGTGTCAACAAGATGGCGCGCAACATCATCCTGCTGGTCCTTGTAACTGGGCAGGGAGGGGCCGTGCCTTGGCCCCATCTTCGGGCAATGCCCAAGGACTTGCACACCCAATTCGCGCAGTAATTTGCGTTGCATAGCATTGGCATAATCATCAAACCCGCGCGCCCGCTCGACAAAGGCGTTCGGTCCTCGCAGAATTTCAGTCCTGTAATAGGCCAAGAGGGCCGCATCATCCGTGCCGTCTTCTACCACAAGTCCGTTCACGGTCACACCATCAAGAGGGAAATGAGCATAGGCCTGGGCGGGGCCAAATCCTTCATTGTTGATGCCGTCGCCCGCTATGTCGATGACCTGCTCCGCGCAGTCCGGGGCCATCGCAAACAGGGTCGCGGCATGGCCAAGAGCATGGCCTATCGCGGTTGGATAGGAATCGCTGGTGCGCTCGGTCTGCCCAATCGTTGTGGCGGCGTCGATCAGATCGGCGGGGGTTTCGATCAGGGACCAGTCCAGCAACAGCCGTTGATTATAACGCCCGCTCCACTCGAACGCGGCGATGGCGACCGGCGCTCCGCGGCCAAAAAACGCATCCTGAACCTCGGGCGCGATCAGTGCGCTTGCAAGCCCACCCCGCTGCAAAGCATCCTCTTGGGCATTCACCGAACTGGACACATCAATCGCCAAAAGCAGGGCCAGCCGACAGGGCGCAGCCTGCGCCCCTGTGGTGGCGACCGACAAAAGCGCGGCGGTGCTTATGCCGCGCAGCCCTACCAATGGCCCGTGTTTTCCATGCTTGCCCATGGTTCTTGCGGTGGCAGGTCATCGCCCGCTTGCAACAGCTCTATCGAGATATTGTCAGGGCTGCGCACGAACGCCATATGGCCATCGCGCGGCGGGCGGTTGATTGTGACCCCGTTGTCCATCAGCAGTTGGCACGTGGCGTAGATGTCATCGACTTCATAGGCAAGATGGCCAAAGTGGCGCCCGTCACTGGGCAAACCGTCGTCGCCATCCCAGTTATGCGTCAATTCCAAGGGGCAATCCTCTTGCCCTTCGGGGGCCATGAAAATAAGGGAAAACCGGCCGCCTTCGTGGTCGAATCGCTTGGTCTCCTTTAGGCCCAGCAACGCATAAAACGCCATCGACTCCCCAAGGTCTTTGACCCGCACCATGGTGTGTAGATACTTCAATCCCATCTCGCGCTCCTGTATATCTGTGCTGTCCAAAGTCTAGCACAGCGCTGAGCGTTTGCCAGCCTCAGAAGGTCGAGCGGAAGCCGAGCCGGATCGAAAATGCCGAGCGGTCAAAGCGGCTGACGTTGCTGTCGCTGCGTTGCGCACCCAGTGTGACGACAGGCGCAAATCCCGCGTAATCGTAATCGTAATCGACAAAGGCGAACTCGGCCGAGGCATACCGTGTCATATCTTGCCGCCCACCGGGCACGGGCAGGATGATTGCATAGTCGGGATAATCGGTCACGCTGGCCCCCAAGGTGAACAGCATCTCGGCGGGGCCGACCTGTTGCGCGGGCACATAGGTCAATTGCAGGCTCGCGGCCGTGTTGCGCCGGTTGCGCGAGTCGCTGAGTGTGTCGCGTGATTCAAGCGACCCAGCAAGCTGCGCGCCATTATCAAACCTATACGCCAGCCCCGCATTCAGTGTTTCGACCGCATCGCCGATTTGTCCGGTATCTCCAAGCCATCGCTGTTCGAACCCGATGCCTGCCGATCCGGTCAGTTGTTCCGCGATCGAGTATTTGCCCGCAAAGGACAGGCGCGCAAAAGAAGTGCTGAGATCACCACCGGACCAATTCGCGCCGATATCAAAATCGGCCATCACAAGACCTTCACTCACGGCGCGCGTATGGCCGACGCCGACTTCGAAAAATGGCGCGGCAAAGTCGCCGTTTTCGCTATCGGGGGCCAAGGCGCGCGCGTCATCGGACAGGAAAACCTGACGGCTATAGAATCGACCGGAAAGCTCAGTCCGCGCCTGTGATGTCTCAGCAATGCGGTAGCTTAACCTGACATCTGCGGTCGCCGTGAAGCCGGACAAGGCGCGCGCTTCGCCGCTTAGCACCCCGACAAACGGCAAGCCGTCGATGACGTTATGGATGTCGTTGCTGCCGCCGTTCACATTGCTTGAGGGGGAAAACGACAGTTGGATATCCGTGCGCCACGGGTTCAGCGCACGCAATCTGCCATAGTCTTGTTGCGTTTGTGCAAGTGCGGCGTCACTCGGGGCCACGGTCGCGGCGCGGCGCAGCCAGATTTGCGACAGCGTCAGGCGGTCCTCGTTCGCGGCGGCAAGGGCCGTGAGGCGCGCCGCCTCGTTTTTTTGCCCGTCCGTTGTGGCAAGCCGCCAAGCGCGCACACCCGCCATGCGGCCTTGGTCAGGGCGGCCAAGGCGGGGCTCAACAGCGGTCAGCACGATCAGCGCCGCACGATCATTGGGGTCCGCTTGCAGCAGGGCGGCGGCCAATGCGCGGGCCAGTTCATAGTTTCCAGACAACGCGGCCTGCTGCGCGGCGGCGCGCGTGTTGTCAAAACTTAGCTCGACCGTGGTTTGGGCCAAGCCTTGACTGGCCAGCCCGCAAACCAGCGCAATCGCAACAGGTAATTGCTTAATTGACGTTAGCACAGATCGCAGCATCACCGGGCGGGCCACATTGGGCCAACACGAAGATCCCGTATTCCTGCCCAAGGTCGACAGCACCCCCAACAGATGTTGCTTCGGCGCCACCAAATTGATCCTCGTAAGAGCCACCTGTAGCCGTTCCCTCAAAGCTGCCATTGGTGGCGTTGATATTACCCGTGGTCGGCATCAAGAACACGTCAGGCATAGCCGTGCCATATTCCACTAACTCTTGGTTGGTGATCGCACCGTCGATCGTGTTGTCGGTGAAATCGGTGTTGATAAACACATCGCCGGTCACGCGCGTCGGTTGCGCAGGCAGGAGTGCAGGATCTATGCTGGGGTCAACTGGGAGTAATTCGGCGCCGGGGGCGTTGATATTGCTGAGGCCGGCATAGGTTCCGGCATAGCTGACAAGGCCTGTATCAGCGCTGTAAGCCCCGACCTGCGTGACGATTGCGCCGCCAAAGAATTTTGTGAACTGGCCACCATCCATCACTGTCGCGGCCTGAATTGCAGCATCCGGGCTTTCAGCGACAATCGCGACAAACATCCGGTCAAGCGAGTCATCTTGATAGCTGTAAGCCTGATACCCTGGCACATCGAGGTTCACTTTGCGATCGTAGGTGGCGCTGAACGTCCCTTGGTCAAGCGGGATAAACTCAACAGTGATCGTCTGCGCGTTTGCGAAAAAGGCGACGTTCGCATCTGTGGCGAGACCTATAGCTACTTCGCCGCCCGTAGGTGGATCAATGGGCACTCCCGTCACGCCAAAGGTGAACGGATTCCCGTCACCGCACGCTGTCAGCAGCCCCAAGCATAGGCTATATGAAATTGCTTTGCGCATCGACTGCCCCTCATCGCGCTTTTTCCTCAGACTCGCGGGGCCGCTGTTGAAATTCAACGTGCGGTTGCGCCTTGCGCGTAAAAAAGTGCGGCACGGCGCGGGCATGTCACAATCTGCGCGGTGTTCGCGCTTTTCATGCCTGCCAATCGCCGCTAGGTTTTCCAAAACCGCGCCTTGGGGGACAACACTGTGCAACAATATCACGCGGCCCTGCGTCAAGTTCTGGATATCGGCGAAACATCAAGTGATCGCACGGGAACCGGCACGATTTCGGCTTTTGGGCTGCAATGCCGCTATCCGCTGGCCGATGGGTTTCCGCTTGTGACAACAAAAAAACTGCATTTGCGTTCCATAATTTATGAATTGCTGTGGTTCTTGTCGGGCGACACCAATATTGCTTACCTGAAAGAAAACGGCGTTTCGATCTGGGACGAATGGGCCGATGAAAATGGCGATCTTGGCCCGGTTTATGGCCATCAATGGCGCCATTGGCCGGGCCGCGCGGGCGAGATTGACCAGATCGAAACCCTGCTAGAGCAAATCAAAACCACCCCTGACAGTCGCCGCATGATCGTATCCGCATGGAACCCTGCCGATGTGCCTGACATGGCCTTGCCGCCGTGTCACACGCTGTGGCAAGTGCGGATCGCGGTTGGAAAACTGCATTTGCAGCTTTATCAACGCTCGGCGGATATGTTCTTAGGGGTGCCGTTCAATACCGCATCCTATGCTTTGTTGCAGCATATGCTGGCACATGTGACGGGCTACGCGGTCGGTGATTTCATTCACACGATGGGGGATGCGCATATTTATTCGAACCATATGGAACAGGTGGAAACGCTACTGGCACGGACACCTAAACCTCTGCCGTCGCTTCAGATCAATCGACAGGTCACATCGCTGTTTGATTTCAAATACGAAGATTTCGACATCATCGGTTATGATCCCGATCCCGCAATCCGCGCGCCGGTCGCCGTATGATTTCGCTGATCGTCGCACGCGCACGTAACGGGGCCATCGGCAAAGACAACGACATCCCGTGGGACGCCCCCGAAGATCTGGCGTTCTTTCAACGCGAGACCACAGGCGGTGCGATCATCATGGGTCGCAACACTTGGGACAGCCTGCCGCCGTTCAAGCCATTGAAAGGGCGGATGAATATCGTCGTGACGTCGCGCGATTGCGGCGCGCCGCATCAGGTGGGCAGCGTTTCTGACGCCATCGCGCTGGCCTACGGCAGTGGCTATCGGCGCGTCTATGGTATTGGCGGCGCAGGGATATATCGCGAGATGTTGCCGCTCGCTGACCGTTTGCTGATTACCGAAGTTGATCTGGATATCGCTGAGGCCGATGCCTTTTTCCCCGACCTTCAGGAGGGCACGTGGCGCGAATTAGGTCGCCATGACTTGCGCGATGCCGATCCACGATGTGTCGCTGTGGAACTGCTGCGCGTGACCTAAGCCAGGCTGATATCACCGGCCATTTGGCGGCCTTCGCGGCCCTCGACCAACTCGTATTCAACGGCTTGGTCGTCACTCAACCCAGTCAGGCCGGATGCTTCGACGGCGGAAATATGCACAAATATATCCGTGCCGCCGTCTTCGGGCGCGATAAATCCATAACCTTTGGAATTGTTGAACCATTTTACGGTGCCTTTGGGCATCTCATTCTCCTTTGTCAGCAGCGCAGGGCGGCGGGTCGGCACAATTGGGCCCGCGATAAAGGCGGAAGTTCCGTTGGCCTTCGGATAAAATATTAGCCCGAAATGGCAAAAGGCAAATGACAATTTGTCGTGAGGCGGGCAATCTGCGCGAAATCGCCGACTTGTTTGAAAGGCCCGAACATGCGCATCTTTGCCCTGAAATCCTGTGACACCTGCCGCAAAGCAATCGACGCGATCCGCGCGGCGGGGCACGATCCGGTGGTAGTTGACGTGCGCGCCGACGGGGTGTCCGAGACGGATCGCACCGCAATTCTGGCAGCATTTGGCGACAAGGCGATCAATCGTGCATCGACCACGTGGCGCGGGTTATCGAGTGATGAAAAGGTGGGTGATCCCAAAGTCTTGCTTGCCGCGCATCCGACGTTGATGAAGCGGCCCGTGATCGAACACGGCGGTGTGCTTTACCTTGGATGGAAGGGCGACGTGCAAACATCTGTCCTTGGATAATGCGACCGCCCACCCTATGTGGGAGGTGCAACAAACACGGAGACGACAATGCGCAACGTTGCACTGACCCTTGGCCTGATTGCAGGTTTGATTGGCATTCTTGTCGGCCTTTTTGGTTATGGCTACGCCGAATTGACCGCCCAGCATTCTCAGGTCGGCGAGGTGTTTGGCACCTTCGACAACCCCGGTTTCATTCGTTTTGCCAGCTTCATGGCGCCACTTTTGGCCATTGCCGGTGGGGCCATGGCCAAGATGCGCGCGCTTTGGGGCGGTGGGTTGATGTTGATCGCGGCAGCGTTGTTTTATGCAGCCTTCGGGTTCAACGTCGCTACGATGTTCCCGATTGGGTTCGCCGCTTTGGGTGGCATCCTAGCGATTGCCGCAGGTAAGCCGGACGAGCCTACTTCGCATTTCTGAACACGCGATCCAGTGACAGCGGCCCGGCGCCTTTGAAAACCAGCACCAGCAAGGCCAGCACCCAGAACGCGCGTTGATCAAGGATCACGCCGTCGGGCAGGCGATCAAACCACGCGCCAAGCGTTTCTGCATGCGCGATGCCGCCGTGGCCATAAAGGTCGGTCAGGCTTTGAACGGCGATGAACCCGATCATCCCCAAGGCAGCAGGGCGCGTGAGCAAGCCCAGCAAAATCAGCAGGGGCAGGATGAACTCGGTCCATGTGCCTGCAGTGACCACGGCCCAGTGAAACATGCTCAGGTTGTCGGTGTTGTAGCTCGCCGCTTCCATCGCTTTGGGGAATATCTGGACGTAACCGCCTGACGACGGCGATAAAAAGCCAAAGACCCCATCGCCCAGCTTGCGCACGGCAGAGCGCCAAAAATAGACAAGCGTCACTGCGCTGAAAACGAGCCGTGCGAGCGTGGGAAGGACAATAGGTGAGACGCGGTCAAGCGCGCCCATCAGGGCGGTGTAACGGCTGATTAATGCGGACATGTCTGGCCTTTCAGGGCTTAATTTTAGTGATGGCACGTTGCGACAGCAAGAGCCCAAGGATTGCGCCTAGATCAAGGGTATCACCGGCTACATCCGCGGCATTTGCAAGGGTCGCATCAGTTTGAAGTGCGACGACAAAGCGCGCGGCGGCGGGTGAGATCACATGCATTTGCGGGTCCAGATAGGGGCGGGTAATCAGCACGGTTTCGTGGCCCTACGTGGCCGCATCACCGGCCATATTTGCGCGCCAAATCCCGTGAATGGGATAGGGCGAAGCGACGATGTGCAACGCGGGGGCAAGGAAAAAGCGCAGGTCGCCTAATGTTTCGGGCGCCAAATTGGACAGCGCATCGGCGGGTACGGGGCTGGCATCGGCGGCGTGATAAGCGTGGCGTAGCGCCAATTCCAGACGGGCGATGTCCGCAAGATAGGGCAGGCTGGCGGCAGGTGGGAAATCCGCCAGAAACGCAGGCATCTGCGCGCCGTAAAACATCATCAATGGTGAATTTGGCGGGTAGCTACGCAGGTAAACCCCTGCCATCGCATGGAAAAATGCGTCGCCCACGAGTTTTCGGGCCACAGGAAAGGCTGTTTCCAGCGCATCCGACAGGCTGACGGCGACGTTGTTGCGATAGACATCAAATCGTTTTCCAGCCGTGCGGCCTTGGCCATCGGCTAGCCCTTTGGGCGCGGGCAATTTTGCATCAAAGATCGCGGCGCGAAATGTGGCCTGCGTGACGTTCATGCGAACACCGCAAGCGCGGCATCTGCGCGCTTGGCCTCAGCGGCCAGCACATCCCATTCAGGAACGTTCGTGTCCCATTCTATCAGCAGCGGTCGCGGGCCCGATTGCGTCAATGTGTGATCCAGCAACGCCCAAACCGGATCGACGACTTCGCGGCCGTGGCTGTCAATCAAGAGCGGCGCGCCGTGCTCGTCTGCGTCTTCGTCATGGCCACCAAGGTGGATTTCACCAACTGCCGACAAAGGGTAGTCGTCGATATAACCCTGCGGCGAGTAGCCGAGGTTTGTCGCTGACACAAAAACGTTGTTCACATCCAGCAGCAGGCCACATCCGGTGGCGCGCACGATTTCGCGCAGGAAATCTGTTTCAGTCATCTCGCTGTCTTCGAAAGCGAGGTAGGAAGATGGGTTTTCAAGCAACATCTGCCGACCCAGCGCGTTTTGGACGTGATCAATATGATCGGCCACGCGCGCCAGGGTGCCGGCTGCATAGGGCAGCGGCAGCAGGTCGTTCAGGAAATGAGAATCGTGCGTGGACCACGCAAGATGTTCGGAAAAGCTGGCAGGGTTCAGCCAATCGCAAAGGTGTTTCAGACGGGCAAGGTGGTCGGGATCAAGCGGGCCTTCGCCGCCAATCGACAGACCCACACCATGCACCGAGATCGGGAAGCGCTCGGACAGGGCGCGCATTTGCGCCAAAGGGCGGCCACCATCAACCATGTAGTTTTCCGCGTGGATTTCGAGCCAGCCGACGGGCGCAGGATTTTCCATAATCGCCGCGAAATGCTGCGGCTTGTAGCCAACGCCGGGCAGGGCAGTCAGCATCTTTTGGGGGGCATCGAACATCGGGAAATCCAGTCGTCTAGTTGCAGTAAGGTGGGCCGTGACCCACCTTACCATGTCAACTTATGCGGGCACGTCGCGATCCAGCTCAACAAGTGATCCCGACCGCGCAGGGGTGTCGCCCATGGCTTCGATCATTGTGGTTTCACAGGTGCCTTCGGGGACCAGTGACCAAGCATTGCCTTGATAATCAATTGTCGAAGTGCCTGCACATGTTGTGCCAGGGCCAGCCGCACAGCCATTTTCGCCAGCCAGCGAAATGCCAAAGCATTTCTCTTCGTCAGCCGCGTGGGCAGTCGAAGCAAGGCCAGCAAAAGCAGTGGCGACAGAGGCAGCAATCGCAAGGGATCTGTAAGTATTGGACATAAGGTTTTCCTAAGGTTTGGTTTCAAACAGTCGCCGAGGGTTGATCCGTTCGACTGCCCAAACCGTAGTGTGTCCAACACGTATTGGGCCACTCACAGCCCCGTGCATCGCGCGCGCGTTACCGCCCGTTATGGATTTCGCACATGCAGAAACACCTTAAAGCCTTGAACGCAAAGACCCGCCCACATTTCTGCGGACGGGTCTGTTACAGGTTCCAGCACTGGAATGTTACAAAAGGTCGGGCGGTGTTGCTTCGATTTTCAGCTGCGCGACGATTTCGTCGAGACTTGTAACATTTGACTGCTTTTGGCCAAGACGGCGCACAGACACGCTGCGTTCTTCGACTTCACGCTGCCCGATTGCCAGGATCACCGGCACTTTGCCAAGGCTGTGCTCGCGGACCTTGTAGTTGATTTTTTCGTTGCGGGTATCGGCCTCGGCGCGCACACCGACGGCTTGTAGGGCCGCGACGATTTCATGGGCGTAGTCATCCGCGTCCGACACGATGGTCGTCACAACCACCTGACGCGGAGCGATCCAAAACGGCAGCTTGCCCGCGTGTTCTTCGATCAGGATGCCGATGAAGCGCTCAAAGCTGCCCAGCGTTGCGCGGTGCAGCATGATGGGGCGGTGTTTGCCGCCGTCCTCGCCGATGTAACTGGCGTTCAGGCGCTCGGGCAGGTTTGGGTCAACCTGAAGCGTGCCGCACTGCCAATCGCGTCCGATCGCATCGGTCAGCACGAATTCCAGCTTGGGGCCGTAAAACGCGCCTTCGCCTTCGAAAATTTCAAAGTCATGGCCGCCAGCTTTGACCGCCGCCGCAAGCGCACCTTCGGCAAAGTCCCAGCTTTCTTCCGTCCCGATCCGCTTTTCCGGGCGCGTCGACAGTTTGATCCGCCAATTGTCGAATCCAAGGTCGGAATAGATTTTGGCCAGAAAGCGGATGAACTTTTTGGCTTCGTCCTCGATCTGGTCCTTGGTACAGAAGATATGTGCATCGTCTTGCGTAAAGCCGCGCACGCGCATGATGCCGTGCAGCGCACCCGAGGGTTCGTAGCGGTTACATGATCCAAATTCGGCCATGCGGAGTGGCAGGTCGCGATAGGATTTCAAACCCTGATTGAAAATCTGCACGTGGCACGGGCAATTCATCGGTTTGAGGGCATTGACCGTCTTTTCGCGCGCGTGATCCTCGTCGACTTCGACGACGAACATATGTTCTTGGTAGTTGTCCCAGTGCCCCGACTGTTCCCAGAGTTTTCGGCTCACTACCTGCGGCGTATTCACCTCGACATAGCCATCACGGCTTTGCATCCGGCGCATGTAGTCTTGCAAGGTCGTGTAGATCCGCCAGCCGTTCGGGTGCCAGAAAATCTGCCCCGGTGCTTCTTCTTGCATGTGAAACAGGTTCATCTCGCGGCCCAGCTTGCGGTGATCACGCAGCGCGGCCTGTTCCAGCATATGCAAATGCGCTTTGAGGCCTTCCTTGTTCAGAAACGCCACGCCGTAAATCCGCTGCAGCATCGCGCGATTACTGTCACCGCGCCAATAGGCACCGGCCACCGACATCAGCTTGAACGAATCCGCGGGCACTTGTCCGGTGTTTTGCAAATGCGGGCCACGGCAAAGGTCCTGCCAGTCGCCATGCCAATACATGCGCAGCGGTTCGTCACCGGGAATGCTATCAATCAGTTCAACCTTATAAGGTTCGCCGCCGTCCTGATAATGCTTAACTGCGCGGGTGCGATCCCAGATTTCGGTGCGCACGGCATCACGCTTGTTGATGATCTCACGCATCTTTTTCTCAATTGCGCCAAGGTCTTCGGGCGTGAATGGTTCAGCGCGATCAAAGTCGTAATACCAGCCGTTTGCAATCACTGGGCCGATTGTGACCTGCACGTCGGGCCAGATTTCTTGCACGGCGCGGGCCATGATATGGGCAAGGTCGTGGCGCACTAATTCTAGCGCGGGCGCCTCGTCCTTCATGGTGTTGATGGCGATGATGGCATCCGCTGTAATGGGCCACTGAAGGTCCCAATGCGCGCCGTTCACTGTCGCGCTGATCGCCTTTTTGCCAAGAGATGTGGCAATAGCGTTGGCCACCTCGCCGGGTGTGACGCCTGCGTCAAAATCACGTGAATTGCCGTCGGGAAATGTAAGGGAAATCTGGGCCATGGGCCGGCTCCTCGTCGTTTTGGCGCCTACGAAACGCCCGGTTGCGGGTTTTATGTGCGACCTAAATGGCGTTTGGCAAAAGGGGTGTCAAGCATGGCTGATGTTGCGCTTCGTATCTATTGCGCGCAGGCCACGACCCCTGCGCAGAGGTCGTCACGATTTAGGCGTGCAAATCGACCACGTGACCTTTTCGGCCGGCTGCGATAGAATTACCAAAATACATCGCAACGGATTGAAATCATGCAGTTTATAGAAACACCCCAGGGACGACGCATCGCCTATTATTTGACGCAGGGCAATGGCCCCGCCGTGGTATTCTTAGGCGGATTTAAATCTGACATGGCGGGCACCAAGGCGGTGCATCTGCAAGACTGGGCGGTCAGATCGGGCCGCGCGTTCTTGCGCTTTGACTACTCCGGGCACGGCGAAAGTAGCGGCAAATTTAGCGACGGCGCGATTGGCGACTGGTTTCAGGATGCCTGCGCGGCGCTGAGCGTGATCAACGGCCCCGTTGTGTTGGTCGGCTCAAGCATGGGCGGATGGATTTCCCTGCTTGTGGCCCGCGCAATGCCGGACAAGATCGCTGGTCTTGTGACCGTCGCCGCCGCGCCGGATTTTACCGAAGACAGTATGTGGGCGGGGTTTGACGCGGCCCAACGGGCTGCACTGGACGCTGACGGGCAGGTCGCGCTGCCATCTGACTACGGTGATCCCTATATTATCACGGGCCGCCTGATCGAGGACGGGCGCGAAAATCTTGTGTTGCGCGCGCCGTTGAACCTGCCGTTTCCTGTGCGGTTCTTGCAAGGCACGGCGGACGCCGATGTGGAAACATCTGTGGCATTGCGCTTGCTGGATCATGCCACCGGGTCAGACATGCGCCTGACTCTTGTGGACGGCGCGGATCACCGCTTTTCCGATGAGACCTGCCTTGATCTGATCACAGAAACCATCACCACGGTGCTGGGCTGCGCCTAATCTGCCGCCGCAATCGCCAACCCGTCCACGATCGCTGTAAAGGCGTTGCCATAGGCCATTTCGGCGTTCGGCAAAAGTGTCGCAACGGCGTCCGAGACCACGCGCAGCAGGCTTGATCCGCCGACCAGAACCACGCGCGATATGGCATCAGGCGGGCAATCGGCCATTGCCAGCGTCGTCGCGGCGGCGGCGCGAATATCGGCGGCAAACCCGCCCAAACCAGCCTGCAAATCCACCGGCGCAATCATCGCGCCAAGGCCACGTTGCACGACCGACAAATCGACCCGCCCGACGCCACCATCACGGTTCGCGCCGATCTTGCCCCGTTCCACCGCAAAGGCAACATCATGACCCAAATGCATATCCAGAACTTCGGACAGGCGGGCCAATTTGTCTGGCTCCTGCGCCAGCTTGGCCATACGGGCGACATCGCGCGTGACCTCGCCGGAATAAAGGAACGGAATCTTTTCCCATGTGGCAAGTTCGTTGAAAATCTTGGCCGGAGCAGGGTGGGTTTTCGGGCCGATTTCGGCACGGATCAGGCTGCCCTTGCCAAACAGGGGCATTACATGCGCAAGGCTTAACGCTTTGTCGAAATCTGTGCCGCCGATGCGCACGCCGTGACTGGCGATGATCTTTGTTTTCCCGCTGACCTGTTCGAACACCGTGAAATCTGACGTGCCGCCGCCGATATCGACAATCAGCCCGACACCGCCCGACAAGGGGCCGGATGCCAGCGCTGCAGCTTCAGGTTCGGGCAAAAACGCAACGTCCTCGAATCCCGCAGCAAGATAGCAGGCGTGCAGATCATCCAAAGCGCGAGCGTTGCGGTCAGGATTGGCCGAATGGAACTGCACTGGCCGCCCTGATAACGCGCGCGGAAAGGGCCGTCTGCAATGTGTTTCGGCTTGTGATTTGACGCGTGCCAGAAACCGCGCCGTGATCTCGACCAGTGTCAGGCGCTCCTGCATGAATTGGCGCTTTTCATGCATCAGGGGAGTGCCTAGCACCGACTTGAGCGCGCGCATGAACCGCCCTTCGCGCCCGTCAATTAGGGCTGAAATGGCCGCACTTCCGTAAAGTGTCTGGCGTTGGCTGAAATCAAGAAATACCGCCGTTGGCAGGGTTTCAGCTCCGGCCTCAAGCGGGATGATATAGGGTTTAGCGTCCACCATCACAGCCGCGGCCGTGTTGGATGTGCCAAAGTCTATGCCAAGCCTGTCGCTGCCCATTACGCATTCCCACAATCAAAGAGGGGCGGGATAATCCAGCGCGCGCCGCGACGCAAGGTTTCATGAGCCCGATTTTAGCGGGTCGGGTCAAGGTGGCAGCTCTGCGTTCGATCCCGCACTGAAGCGATCCAGGCATCGTCATTCCTGCCTGATGCGGGGCAGATTTAGGTTGCGTCAACCAGCCATGAACGGGCATCAATTACCCCAAGTGGCGTTCCAATTCGGGGGCCAGCTGGCGAGGATTGTAATGAACGAACCACTGGTCTTGTTACCGGGTATGATGTGCGATGCGCGCATTTTCGCCCCGCAGATTTTCGCACTTTCTACCGATATGGCAGTGATGACCGCACCGATCACGGGTGGTGAACGGATCGAGGAGATTGCGAGCCAGATTCTGTCGCTTGCACCTGCGAAATTTGCGCTGGCAGGGTTGTCGATGGGCGGGATCGTTGCGCTCGAAATCGTGCGCCGCGCCCCTGAACGGATAACGCGATTGGCCCTGATGGACACGTCGCCGCTGGCCGAAACCCCACAAGAGGCCGCAGCCCGTGAACCGCAGATTGTTGGTGCGCGGGCCGGTCGCATGCTCGAGGTGATCCGCGATCAAATGCTGCCGCACGTGTTGCGCCAAGGGCCTGACCGCATGGCACAGCAGGCGTTGATGTTGGATATGGCCGCCGATTTGGGCACCGAGGTGTTCGTGCGCCAGACACGTGCCCTGCAACGCCGCCGTGATCATCAAATGACCCTGCGCAAAATTCGCCAGCCGGTATTGATTCTTTGTGGGGCCGAAGACCGTTTGACGCCGCCAAAACGCCATGAATTCATGGCGCAGCTGATTGAATTTGCTCAGCTTCGCGTGATTGAAGGGGCGGGGCATTTTCCGGTTCTGGATCAGCCTAGTGCTGTCACGTGCGCCATTCGCGATTGGATGAAACAACCGTTGGTGCTGCGATGAGTGTGAAATATGATAGTACTATGCAGAGGGGCCAGACGCGCTTGGGCCACCCCCGCAAGGCATTGACAGATTTCCTTGAGGGGCATTTGCCGCTACCAAAGGGTTGGACATTGCCGTTTATGTAGCGGGAGTCGAAGCCTATGATCCAGACGGTGACTTTGATTGCGTTTTGTTCGACCGCACGCTCCACATAATCCTTGACGCAGCGCGGCGAAACGCTGGGTTCGCGCGCCTAGCAGGGGCCGTGAAACGGGGCGGGTTACGTGTTGTGCTGGACGAGGCGGACAATATCGCGGGTTGCCTTGCGCAATTGCTGGCGGCTGGTCGAAAGTCTGGACTATCAAAGCGGGGTTCGCCCTGCGCCGCGTGTGAAAAGGGGCCACCGTAGCGCCCCGATCCGATTAAACTTCGACGTTTTCCAGCCCCGCGTCGCGAGGTAGGTCGACATGTTTGGCTTTGCGCATCTTGCGCGTTGGATCGCCGCTGTTGGCGTCAATAAAGTCCAACACCAGCGGGCGGATATTATTACGCCAGCTGCTCCCGGCAAAGATACCATAGTGGCCCGCACCCGGTTCAAGGTGCGCGGCCTTCTTGTCGTCAGGCAGGCTTGTCAGAAGATCCAAAGCGGCCAGACACTGACCGGGGGCCGAGATATCGTCGTCTTCGCCCTCGACGATATTGACGGCGACGGTTGTGATTTTGCCTAAATCGACCTTTTTGCCTTCCACCCAGAAATCATTACGGGCAATATCGCGCCCTTTGAAGATGCGCTCGACCGTGGACAGATAGAATTCGGCCGGCATGTCCATCACTGAGAGATATTCGTCGTAGAATGTGTTGTGCTTGTCATGCTCACCGCCTTCGCCCTTGGCGACCCGCATGATCTGGTCTTTGAAAGCATCCGCGTGGGTTTCACCATTCATCGAGATGAACGAGGCAAGTTGCAAAAGTCCGGGATAAACCTTGCGGCCAACGCCTGCATATTTAAAACCAACCCGCTGGATCGCGGTCTGCTCCAACTGGCCCATAGTGACGGAACGACCAAAATCAGTGACTTCGGTATGGTTCGCCTCGGGGTCGACAGGGCCGCCGATCAAGGTGAGGGATGCGGGCTGCGCTGCTGGATCTTCCTCGGCCAAATAGGCTGTAGCCGCAAGGGTCAGCGGCACAGGTTGGCAGACGGCAATAACGTGGATGTCGTTGCCCAAAGCCTTCATAAATTCAACAAGGTAGAGGGTGTAGTCTTCGACGTCGAACTTGCCTTCGCTGACCGGGATGTCGCGGGCGTTGTGCCAGTCGGTGATGTAAACTTCGCAATCCACCAGCAGGGATATCACGGTTTTGCGTAATAGCGTCGCATAGTGGCCTGACATCGGCGCAACCAGCAAAACGCGGCGGCTGCGTGCCTTGCGGCCGGGCACTGCGAAATGGATCAGATCACCGAACGGGCGTTTGACGACGGTGTTAATGCTGACCATATGGTCCCTGCCATCTTCGCAAGTGAAGGTGCTGATACCCCAATCGGGTTTAGCAACCATGCGGCTGAACGACCGTTCTGTGACTTCGCCCCACGCCTCGATCATACCGATCGCGGGATTGGGAAAGACCGCCATCGCAGGGTAGGATGCAAATGCACGGGCCGTTGCGCCCAACCATTGGTTGGTGTTGCGCATGCTTTCCATCATGTCATAGGTCATCATATACTTCACAAGAACACCTCCGGGTGTGTCACGCAGCATTGTTGTTTGGTCGCATTGACGTATCATGAACGCCGATACAAATGCTGCAGGTGCAAAGTAGGGGTGTAATCGCGATATGACAACTGATGATTCAGGAATGGGCGTCGAAACCGGCGAAAACCTCGGAAAACTCGAGGCCAATCTGGCTAAAATCGAAGGTTTGACTCAGCGTCTTGTCAAAACGCTTGCGCACAAACGCGATGTTCCCAAAGATCTGCAGGGCCCCGATCAAGAGCTATATGTCAAAGCTGCTTCCGGCTATTGGTCCGAAATGTTGGCCGACCCTGCCAAGATGATCGAGCATCAGGTTGAATACTGGGGCAAGACCGTCAAACATTTTGCCGAAGCCCAACAGGAATTGGCCAAGGGCAACCTGAAAGCCCCAAGCGACGGCACCCCGACCGACAAACGCTTTGCCAACCCGCTTTGGCAGACTCACCCATATTTTAACTACGTAAAACAGCAATACATGATGAACGTCCAAGCCGTGCACGCGGCTGTTGGCGAAGTGGACGGGCTTGATGACAGTGACCGCAAGCGGCTCGAATTCTTTAGCAACCAGATCATCGACATGTTCAGCCCGACGAATTTTCTGGCCACGAACCCCGATGCATTGACGCGCGCTTTGGAAACCGAAGGTCAAAGCCTGTTGGATGGTTTGGAAAACCTTGTCGCTGACCTTGAATCCTCGGGCGGTGAAATGCAGGTGACGTTGGCCGACAAATCAGCCTTTAGGATCGGTGAAAACATTGCCACGACACCCGGCGATGTTGTCTTTCGCAATCATATGTTCGAGCTGATCCAGTATCGTCCGACTACCGAAACGGTCTGCGAAACCCCGCTGATTATTTTTCCACCGTGGATCAACAAATTCTACATTCTTGATCTTAAAGAACAAAACAGCATGATCAAGTGGATCACTGATCAGGGCTATACTCTTTTTGTTGTGTCTTGGGTGAACCCTGACGCCAGCTATCGCGATGTAGGCATGACGGATTATGTCGAAGACGGCTATTTGACCGCTATCGCGCAGGTGAAATCCATCTGCGACGTCAAAAAGGTTAACGCGGTTGGTTATTGCATCGCTGGCACAACCCTGTCGATGACCTTGGCCGACATGAAAGCGCGCAAGGATAAGTCTGTTAATTCAGCGACCTTCTTTACCACGCTTACCGATTTTTCGGATCAGGGCGAGGTGGGCGTGTTCCTGAACGACGATTTTGTCGACGGGATCGAGGCCGAAGTTGGGGAATCTGGCATCCTTGAAAGCTTTTTCATGTCGCGCACGTTCTCATATCTGCGCAGCAATGACCTGATCTATGGCCCGGCGATCAAAAGCTATATGATGGGGCAGGCGCCCCCCGCATTCGATCTTCTTTATTGGAACGGTGACGGCACGAACTTGCCCGGAAAGATGGCGATGCAATATCTGCGCGGACTTTGCCAAGGCGACAACTTTGCCAACGGAACGGGCTTTGAGATTGCGGGCCGCAAGCTGCATTTGAAGGATGTCGATGTGCCGGTCTATGCGATTGCATGCGAAACCGATCATATAGCCGCTTGGAAAAGCAGCTATCGTGGCGTGCAAAAGATGGGATCAAAGGACAAGACGTTCATCCTGTCTGGTTCCGGCCACATCGCAGGTATCATCAATCCACCGAGCAAGGTGAAGTACGGCTATTCACTTAACGATGATCTGAGCCTTGCACCTGATGACTGGCAGGCTGGTGCGACGCCGCTTGAAGGGTCGTGGTGGCCGCAGTGGGAAATATGGCTGCGGGCGAAATCAGGCAAACAAATCCCTGCGCGGACCCCTGGCGATTCGTCAAATGCGGTGCTGTGCCCGGCCCCGGGAACCTATGTGATTAATACACCCAAGGTGTAAGGTCGCGTTAAGTGTTTGTTTTTGCAGGCGCAGAAAAAATTGATGCTGCAGTGCAGAAAAAACTTGAAATGCTGCGCTGCAGCATGCATATTGGTGTCAGAAATTCACAGCGGCTCAACCCGCACCAGACCCCGAAAGGTCCTGACCAATGGCTAACACACAAGATTTCACCGCCGTCATGAAAGACATGATGGGCGCATTCCCCGTAGACACCAAAGGCATGGAAGAGCAGTTCAAGACTCAGACTGCCCTGACCGAAAAAATGTCCGCAGTGACACTGGACGCGGCTGGTAAGTCCAGCGAACTGTCCGCAAAATGGGCACAGGAAACACTGGGCAAGCTGCAGGCACTGACCACAGCAAAAGCCGAGCCTGCTGATTACGCCAAGTCGGTAACCGATTTCGCATCCGCGTCTGCTGAAGCTGCTTCCGAGCACATGGCTGCTTTCGCTGAAATCGCGAAAAAGGTTCAAACAGAAACTCTTGAGCTGCTGATGGCTGCTGGCAAAGACATGTCCGAAGACATGTCGACAGTTGCTAAGAAAGCAACTGCAGACGTTACTGCTGCTGCCAAGAAAGCAACAACAGCTGCAAAGTAAGACATAGGGATATCTGACGGCTCCCTCCTCCCTGAGCCGAAAGAAGATCCGAGGGCGAGTTGCAAATGCAGCTCGCCCTTTCTTTTTGTGCAAAGGCGGCATAGGCTTCTCTGCACTGCAACATATCCGTGGGAGGATACCGTGGCTGAATCTAACAAACCGCTGTTGATCAAGCGCTACGCGAGCCGTCGGCTCTACAATACCGAGACAAGCGACTACGTCACGCTTGAAGATATCGCGGGTTTCATTCGCGAAGGCCGTGAAGTGCAGATTGTCGATCTGAAATCGGGTGATGACCTGACCCGCCAGTATTTGCTGCAAATCATTGCAGAACATGAAAGCCGTGGCGAAAGCGTGCTGCCTGTGGATGTGCTGACCGATCTGGTGCGCAGCTATACGTCGCAGGCGACGTCGGTCGTGCCGCAGTTCCTTGCGATGAGTTTTGACATGCTGCGCGGCGGGCAATCCAAGATCACCGACACAGTTGGCTCTATCAATCCATTGTCAAAGATGCCCGGTTTTGATGCGATGCAGGCGCAGCAACAGGCGTTCTTTAAGGCGATGACGGGCGGGATGATGGGTGACGCAGGCACGACACCCCAAGCCGCAGCACCGGTAAAAGAAGCCAAAAAAGACGAGGATCTTGACGAGATCAAAGCCGAGCTTGCAGCGTTGCAGGCCAAACTCTCCAAGTTTGGCAAGTAGGACCAAACAGCGGGGGCACTGGCATGGGAGCATCGACGGGCCGGATTACCTTGTGGGGCGTTGAGGTTTTCGTCGCCACCGCCGAGGAGACCAGCATCAGCGCCGCCGCGCGCCGTCTTGGCACCTCGGCGGCGACTGTCAGTCAGCAACTTAGCAACCTTGAAGGCGGGATCGGCACTACGCTGCTGAACCGGTCTGAACGTCCCGTGACGCTGACTCCGGCAGGTGAGATGTTCCTGCGTCGTGCCAATGCGATCCTCAACGAGGCGGATCAAGCGCGCGCTGAATTGGCGATGGCGGACCTGTCGCGCCTCACGCGCTTTCGGCTGGGAATGATCGAGGACCTTGACGCTGATGTAACGCCCCATCTGTTGACGCAAATGTCTGTGACACTCAAGAATTGCCAGTTCCTGCTGGAAACCGGCGCGTCGGTGCGACTGCTTGACCTGTTGGAAACACGCGCACTGGATGTTGTTGTCGCCGCAGATGTAGGTGCAACGGCACCTTGGATGGAAGTGCATCCGCTGCTTGAAGAACCCTTTGTGGTCGCCGCTCCTAAGGGCAGTGTTTCAGGTGATCCGGCCCGCGCCCTGCGCCGGATGCCGCTGATCCAATACACCACTCGCCACTACATGGGCCGCTTGATTGCGGCGCATCTCGCCCGCCAAAACCTTACGCTGTCGCATCGTTTCGAATTAGATAGTTATCACGCGATCATGGCAATGGTCGCCGCCGGTGCCGGGTGGACGATCTTGACGCCTTTGGGGTGGCGGCACGCGCAACGGTTTCGCACACAGGTCGAGGTGATCGCACTGCCCTTTGCGCCCCTGACCCGCAGAATTGCGCTCACCGCGCGCCGTGATGTTCTGGGTGAGATGCCCGCACAAATTGCGGCAGAACTACGGTTGCTGTTGCAAAGCATGATTGTTGATCCTGCCGTGGCTGAACTGCCATGGCTCGAGAATGATTTGCGGGTGGAGCAGGGGGGCTAGCCCCCCGCCCTGCGGGCGCCCCCCAGAATATTTTTGGCAAGATGATGTGTGCGGTGTGCGTTAAAGGCCCAGCTTGTCGCGCAACCCGAACCACGTTAGCGCGGCAGCCAGCATTGGTGTGCGCATCATTGGCCCACCAGGAAAGCGCGGTGTGGGCAGGGTTGACAGGGTATCGAAACGCGCCGTTTGGCCCGCGACTGCCTCGGCCATCACGCGCCCCGCAAGGCCTGACAGCGCCACGCCATGTCCTGAAAAACCGCCCGCTGCGACCATGTTGGGTGCCAAGCGCAGCAAGCAGGGCAAGCGGGTGGTAGTGATACCAAGCGCGCCGCCCCATGCGTGATCTACGCGAACGCCGCGCAGTTGCGGAAACATATGTTCCATCCGTCCACGTAGCAGGCCCGCGATGTCGCGCGGGAACCCGATGCTGGCATTAGCCCGCCCGCCAAACAGCAAACGGCCATCATCCGACAAGCGGAAATAGTTCACCACATGCTTGTTGTCGGCCACGGCAATATCACGCGCCAACACGTCGGTTGCGCGCGCACCCAGCGGGGCGGTGGCGATCATAAAGCTGTTGATTGGCAGCACACGCGATGCGACTTTTGGAAACAAATGCGGCAAATAACCGTTGCCCGCAATGATCACACTATCTGCCAACACACGCCCCTGTCCGGTGCGCACAAGGGCCGGTTGGCCTGATTCGACATCGTGCACTTCGCTGCGTTCATGAATGATCGCGCCCGCACTTTCGGCCGCGTCGACAAGGGCCAAAGCATAGTGCAGCGGGTGCAGATGCCCCGCCCCCATATCCACAATTCCACCATGGTAAAGTGGCGATTTTACAATGGCTTGAAAGCTATCATTGCTGTGCTTTTCGATCAGATCATAACCGTATTCAAGCCGCAGAAAGTCCGCTTCATCGTGAAGGGCGCGAACATCTGGGGCAGTGTATGCGACATCGGCAACGCCAGATTTGAATTGGGCCTTTGGCGCATGGGACAGGCAGAAATCGCGCACCATGGCTTTGCCCTCTTGGGCGAAATCCCACATGGCGCGGGCGTTATCCTTGCCCAAGCGTTGCGCGATCCAGCGGGGGCTTTTGTTAAAGCCGGAACGGACCTGCCCGCCGTTGCGTCCCGATGCGCCAAAGCCTGTGCGATGCGCCTCGAGCACGATCACACGTAACCCATTTTCGGCGAGCGTTTTTGCCGCCCAAAGCCCCGTATAGCCTGCGCCGATCACGCAAACATCTGCGCGCTGTTCACCGTGCAAAGCAGCGCGTTCGGGGCCAAAGTTGACCCCTTGGGCGTAATAGCTGGCAGGGTATGTCGCGGGGCGGTCGTTGCGATAAAGGGCGTTGGTCATGGGTGCCTCGTGCAGTAGTGTAGGGACCGGAATGGCGCGCGCCGTTCAGGCAACGCGCGCCTGAACGGTTAACGGGGCATAAGAAATCGCGCCGTCGCGCGCAACCCTAGACGTTCAGCAACAGATGCTCGCGCTCCCATGGGCTGATGACTTGCAGGAATTCGGTGTATTCTGCGCGTTTCACAATTGAATAGACGCGGGCGAATTCCGGTCCGAGAATCTCGTGTAGTTCTTTGGCTTCATCAAACAGATCAAGCGCGTCAAACAGGCTCTGCGGGATGTCGTCTTCGGCATTATACGCATCCCCACGGAAGCGTTTATCGGGGCGGATTTCATTCATCAGTCCCAGATATCCGCACGCGAGCGAGGCGGCGATGCAAAGGTAGGGGTTACAGTCCATCCCGGCGAGGCGGTTTTCGATGCGCCGCGCTTCGGGTGACGATACCGGAATCCGGATACCCGTTGTGCGGTTGTCACGGCCCCATTCAAGGTTAATGGGAGCAGCGTGGTCACGCACATAACGGCGATAGCTGTTTACATAAGGTGCGATCACGGCAATCGAAGCGGGCATATGTTCCTGCAAACCACCAATAAAATTAAAGAACGCATCGGTTTCACCGCCCTGCGGACCGGTAAAGATATTCTTGCCGGTTTCAGTGTCAACGACAGAATGGTGAATATGCATCGCACTGCCCGGTTCGCCTTCAATCGGTTTGGCCATGAAGGTGGCGAAACAGTTGTGTTTCAACGCGGCTTCACGAATCAGGCGTTTGAAATAGAACACCTCGTCTGCCAGTTTGACCGGATCACCGTGAATCAGGTTGATCTCGAGCTGGCCAGCGCCGCCTTCCTGGGTGATGCCGTCGATTTCGATGCCTTGGATTTCAGCGTATTCATAAATATCGTCGATGACGGGGCCGTAATCGTCAACGGCACTCATCGAATAGGCCTGACGCCCGGCGGCGGGGCGTCCGGTGCGGCCCATCATCGGCTCAATCGCTTTGGCCGGATCAATGTTGCGCGCAACCAGATAGAATTCCATTTCCGGTGCCACGACAGGGGTCCAGCCCTGCTTGGCATACAGATCGACGACGCGTTTCAACACATTGCGCGGGGCAAATTCAACCGGCTTGCCTTTTTGATCAAATGCGTCGTGAATGACCTGCAAAGTGCCATCTTCGGCCCAAGGGGCCGCGGTGGCGGTGGATAGATCAGGGCGCAGGTTCATGTCTGGCTCGACGAACCCTTCGGGTCCCGCAGCTTCGCCCCAGTCGCCAGTGATAGTTTGGAAAAAGATCGAGTTGGGCAGATGGAACTGCGACTGCTTTTCCCATTTAGCGGCGGGCACCGCCTTGCCGCGCGCAATGCCGGGTAGGTCGGCGATCACGCATTCGACCTCGTCCAAGCGGTTGTTTTCAAGGTAAGCCTGCGTTGCGGCAGGTACTTTTTTAATCCAGTCTTTCATGAGACATCTCTTGTTTTGAAGAAGCGGGCGATTTTATCCGCAAGCAGTTTGTTGTCGACAGGTTGATCAAGCGTCGCAGTCGCCTGCGTCAGCAGCGAGTCAGGCACGACACCTTTGCCGCGCGTCTTGATCAGACCGTCAAGGAAGGGCGCGCCGAATTCCGGATGGGCCTGCACCGTAAAAGCGCGATTGCCATAGGTCGCAGCGGCATTCGCGCAAAAGGGATTGGCGGCAATTGGGGTTGCGCCATCGGGCAGCACCGTTACCTGATCCTGATGCCAAGCGTTCAATGCTACCTCTTCGCCGCCCCAGTCGTAGGTCTGGCGGCCAACGGCCCAACCATTGCCGAATTTTTCAACAGTGCCACCCAGCGCTTGCGCGATGATCTGGTGGCCAAAGCACACGCCAACCATCGGGATGTCAGCGGCGTATATTTCGCGGATCAGCGCTTCGAGTGGCGCGATAAAAGCTTGGTCGTCGTAGGCGCCATGTTTGGATCCGGTAATCAGCCAACCATCGGCCTGCGTGATGTTATCGGGGAACCGCATGTCCACGACGCTGAAGATCTCGAAGTCAAATCCGTGGCCTTGCAGCAGCTTTTCAAAAAGCGAGCCGTAATCGCCAAGAGTTGGGCGCAACTCATCAGGTGAGTGGCCAGTTTGAAGTATGCCGATTTTCATGATGCACCAAAATATTGTCTGCGGTTAGGCTAGTCTGACAATTTGATCAAATCAAGCCTGCTAGCGAATGATCTGTGGACGGATTTTCAGCTTTACGCGGCGATCAGAAGGCAAATGCCGGTTAAGGTAGCGGTTAACCAGCCCGAAACTGCCAATCACTGTCAGCGACAATATGATAAAATAGCCTGCTAGAATCGGGTAGGGGACAAATGGGTTGAACGTTTTGTCGGCAAAATAGTTGGCATAATACAGCGCATCACCACGCTGCTGCCACGCGGGAAAGCCGCTGAAATAGACCAGCGTGGTGGCGTGAAACAAAAAGATCGCCTCGTTCGTATAGGCGGGCCATGCAAGGCGCAGCATCGTCGGCCAGATCACACGCCGGAACCGCGCCCAGCCCGAAAGCCCAAAGGCGTCAGCGGCGTCGATGTCGCCTTTGGGAATAGACCGCAACGCGCCGTAGAAAATTTCGCCGGTATAAGCGGCGGTGTTCAGAAACAAGACGATCAACGCGCCCAGCCACGCCGAGGTAAAGGCGTCAAACATCGGGTTCACGCCCTTGAGGGACAAGAACAAGAAGTAGGCAAAGAAGAACTGGATAAACAGCGGCGAGCCGCGAAAGATAAAGATGAACCATTCGGACGGTTTGCGTAGCCAGAAATGCCGCGAGCCTTTGCCAAGTGCGACGGTCGTGGCCAGAAAGAACCCGAATAGTAGCGCGAAAAGGCCAAAATAAATGTTCCAGATCATCCCCGACCCGATCAGCGTAAACTGATGACACAGGGTGAAATCGGTGCGCGGCAATAGGCGTTCGCCGATGCCAACGGACCGCAGCCCATAGTCCATAATCGTCTGAACGCAGCTCATGCGAGGCCCTTTCGCTGGGCTTCGCCGCCCGTGGTGGCCTGCCCATGTGTGAGGCGGGTCATCAGCCGTTCAAGCACGACTTCGGATAATTTGGTAAACAGCAGATAAAACACCAGCAGTGCCCCGAAATACCAGATGCGCCAATCGCCATGCGGGTAGTCTGTGAACTGCGGGGTCTTTGTGCCGCCCAATTCACGCGCCCAATAAACGATGTCCTCGACGCCCAAAAGGAACAGCAGCGGCGTGGCCTTGATCAGCACCATCCACAGGTTGCTAAGGCCGGGCAGGGCATAGACCCACATTTGTGGCACAAGGATGCGCCAAAAGGTTTGGCGATGCGACATGCCATAGGCCTCGCCGGTTTCCATCTGGCCATGCGGCACGGCGCGCATCGCCCCGAATAACACATTGGCTGCAAAGGCCCCGAACACGATCGCAAACGTGAGGACCGCAAGAAAGAAGCCATAGGTTTCATGTATCCACTGCGGGCTATTGCCCAGGGGTAGTTTTGCGGCTTGGCAGACGATAAAATCACTACCCTGGCGAATGGCATCGGTCCAATCGGGGCATTTAATGCGGTGACGGACGTATTCGAATGCCTGATCCAGTGCGATCACAAAGAACAGAAAAAATGCGATGTCGGGCACGCCGCGCACGACCGCCGTATAGGTCTTGCCGATCCAGCGAAGGGGCGCGATGCGGGAGCGGGCGCCAGCTGCACCCATGAAACCAAAGGCAAGCGCTGTCGGCGCGGTAATCGCCAACAGCAAAAGCACCGTCCCAAAGGACTGGTAAAAGGCCATATGCTTGCCCGTGGTCAGATAGCAGCTGAGCCACGAAAAACCGTTTAGCTGACTAGGATCGGCGCAAATTTCAAAGATGGTAATACCCGTTGAATAAGGAGGCGGGGGCAGCAATTGCCGCCCCCGCCTGTTGTCAGCTTAGAACGTGCTGGCGACCGCCCACTTGGTGATCAGTTCGTTCAGCGAACCGTCTTCCTTCATGGATGTAATCGCCGCATCGAATGCGGCTTTCAACTCGGTGTCGCTTTCACGAATACCCATGCCGACGCCGCCGCCGATCTGGACTTCCTGCTCAAGCATCACAAGGTCGGATTGGCCTTCCAGTGCACCCACAAGGAATGACTTGTCGGCAAACACGGCGTCCGCTTCACCGGCGCGCACGGCAGCAATGGTTTCTTCTGGTGTTGCGAATTCAACCAGCGTCCAACCCTGTTGGGCGATATAGCCGGCCTGAATAGTACCGGTCTGTGCCGCAACAACGCCGCCTGCAGGGTCCACGTCCATGGACAGCGCAAGATAGGCAGTTGGATCAGCAGGGGTATATTCTTGAGTGAAATCAATCACTTCATCGCGCTCGTCGGTGATGGACATGCCTGCGATGATGACATCATAGTTGCCGGACACGAGGTTGGGGATGATCGAATCCCACTCGTTTGTGACCCATTCACAGGTTAGCTCGGCACGCGCGCAAAGCTCGTCGCCCAGCTCGCGCTCAAAGCCGTCTACTTCGCCAGCATCATTGAGGAAGTTCCACGGTGGGTATGCGCCTTCAGTGCCCATGCGGACAACGCTATGGCTTTCGGCAAACGCCATGCCAGCCGTAAAGGCGAGCGCGGCGGTAGAAAGGATCAGTCTTTTCATCTTATATCTCCCGTTGATGTACTTAATGGTGGTTCAAGTGTCGCCTTGGGCTGGAAACCAGACCGCCGCGATGTCGTTAATGGTGCCGTCCGACAGCATCCCTGTGAGGATCAGATCGACCTGTGCGCGCAGGGTGTCATCGTCAGGGCGAAACGCGATGGCCGTAGGGTCAGCCGCGAAGTCGTCGGTCGTGACCACCTGCAAATCGCGAAACTGCGTTAGCACCATGCGATCCATATAGGTAAGGCTGCCACAGGCAAGACCGGCCGCACCGCTGCGCACGGCATCGAGCGCGTCGCGGCCCGCGCTGACCAACACCAAATCATACCCCGTTGCCGTCAGATGATCGGCGTAGATTGTGCCCGCTTGCACGGCGATCCGCGCATTCGCCGGATCAATATCATCGCGCATGCCGACAAAAGCTGCCTGGCCATTGTTATCGCCCAAATACCCTTGCGAGAAATCAACCAGCATGGCGCGCGGCGCGCTGGCGGCCATCCCGCCGATGATCATGTCGTATTGATCGCTCAGAAGCCCGTCGATGATCCCGCTCCACTCGGTCGTGACCCAGTTGCAATCCACGCTTAGGCGCGCGCAAATCTCGTCGCCCATGTCCTTGTCGAATCCCATCAGATTGCCCGCTGCATCAGCCATGATGTAGGGTGCGAATCCGGCTTCGGTGCCGATGCGCAGGGTTTCGGCCTGCGCGGGTCCGGCGATCAACAGGGCAAAAGCAAGTGCGCGTATCATGCGGCGGTGCCTGCGGATAAGAACCCTTGCAGGCGTTCGGTTTGCGGGTTGCCAAAGACAGCCTCGGGCGGGCCTTGTTCTTCGATCTTTCCCATATGCAAGAACACCACATGGTCGCTGACGTCGGCGGCCAATCGCATGTCATGCGTTACGATGATCATGGTACGGCCTTCAGCAGCCAAATCCTTGATCACTTTGATAACTTCTTGTTCCAGTTCGGGGTCAAGAGCGCTGGTGGGTTCATCAAACAACAGCGCCTTGGGTTCCATGCACAACGCCCGTGCGATCGCCGCACGCTGTTGTTGGCCACCTGACAGCATCGCCGGAAACGCATCGCACTTGTCGCCAATCCCGACCTTTTCTAGATACTTGCGCGCCGCTGCCTCGACCTCGGCACGGTCTCGTTTCAAGACCGTCAAAGGCGCTTCCATCACGTTCTCAAGGATTGTCATATGGGCCCACAGATTGAACTGCTGGAACACCATCGACAGGTTTGTGCGTATACGGATCATCTGCGCTCGGTCGCTGGGATGACGGGCAAGGCCGTTGCCCCTCCAGATCACCGGTTCGCCGCAGAACAAGACATCACCCTGTTGGCTGTCCTCAAGAAGGTTGGCGCAGCGCAGCAGAGTGGATTTTCCCGACCCTGATGACCCTATCAGACTGACGACGTGGCCGGCAGGTGCAGCAATATCTACGCCCTTCAGCACTTCGAGAGAGCCGTAGGATTTGTGTAGATCGCGAATCTCGATCACGGGTGTGTTGTCGGTCATAGGTTTGCAGATATCCCTGTTTGACGCCCAAGTAGGGCGCATTTTCAAACTGAATGCAACGTATTGCCGCACGATGACCCTACGTAAACGCAAAAACATCCGTCGGTGTGGGCGGTAAAGGGAGATCATAGGCGGTTTCGGGCAGGCTCACGATGGAACAAAGGCCCAGAATGTCGCGGTCAGGTTGCGCAAGGGCCGCGATTGCGCCCGCAATGGCCGCGCGCAAAGGTGCCGGATCATTGCCACGGGCCGTGATGAACGTCAGCGCGGGCGACGGATCGGTGTGACCAATAACGCGCAGGCCCGCCATGTCAGGCTCCCATCGCAGTAACTGGCGCCATGTGACAGCGTCTAATGCTGCAAGATCACTGTCACCGGCCAGAACTGCGCGTGCACTGGCGATATGCGCACCAGTTTCAAGATGCGGGCGAAAAGCAAAACCACGCGACTGCGCCCAAAGCTGCGGCGCGCCATAGCCCGATTGCGATAGCGCATCATTATAGGCAAAACGATGGTCGCGCGCGTCTTGCGCACGGCGTGCCCGATCATCGCGGCGCACCAGAAAGACGCTGTGATAATAACCAGCGGCCTCGCCATCGACACCGTAGTCTGCGGCCCCGACAAGCGTCACTTGTCCGCGAAACCGCGCGCGATAGGGCAGGTTGCAGATCATCCCAAGGGTCAGATCGGGGCGTTGCCAACTGGCGATATGGTCGATGTCATGGTCAAGCGCGTCGGGCGCGTCGTGGCCCGCGTCGCGTAAATGGTCGCGGACCAATGCCCAGAATGCGTCGTGGGCGGCGCAATTTTCGGGCCGCAGATACATCGGCAGGCTGGCGATCACGCGTTGCGCGCCTCGACCTCTTGGCGCAAGACACCGCTTTCTAGATCGGTCACGCCCAGCATCGGGGCAACCATGCGCAGCAGGCTGTCCTCTTCGGGGCGGCGCACGCCATCGGCAAGGACGATTTCCCAAAAGGCGGAAATAACCGCAGCGCGCTCTTCGTAGGGCACAACATCCTTGATGACGCGGGTAAAGCGCACTGTGTCAGGCGCATCATGTTCGATATGTTCGCATTTCGCGCGCAGTTTGGCGGCCGATACCACGTCCAGATCATAGCGCTTTGCCAAAATCCGGTCGATCCGCGCGATTTCCTCGGGGCGGTATTTCCCATCCGCTTTGGCGATACGCACAAGCAGCGCGCCAATGGCAAGGCGGGCGTCCTCGTCTGTGACGGGGGTTTCGGCGGGGCCGGTCAGGCGTTTGAAGAATTCAGCGAACATGAAATACCTATTGGGTTTGTGATCCTAGCTGCATAGAGGCGGCGTTGGGCTGCGTTAAACCAGCCGTGAATTTTCCATCGCCGCGCGCACGAAATCAGCGAACAGTGGGTGTGGCGCGAAGGGTTTGGACTTCAGTTCGGGGTGGAACTGCACCCCAACGAACCATGGGTGGTCCTTCCATTCGACGATTTCCGGCAGGCGGCCGTCAGGTGACATCCCCGAAAACATAAGGCCGAACTTTTCCAGTTGATCGCGATATTTTGTGTCGACTTCATAACGGTGACGGTGACGTTCCTCGATTGCGGTGGCGCCATAGGCTTGGGCCGCACGCGATCCTTCGGTCAGTATCGCGTCGTAAGCCCCCAAACGCATGGTTCCGCCCTTGTCGTCGCCGGCTTTGCGGCGCACGGTATGGTTGCCCTGAACCCATTCTTTCAGGTGGTAAACCACCGGCTCAAAACGCTTTTTGCCGGCCTCGTGGTCAAATTCTTCGGATCCGGCTGCGGTCAGTCCAGCGACATTTCGCGCGGCTTCGATGACAGCCATTTGCATGCCCAGACAGATGCCCAGATAGGGAATTTTCTTTTCGCGTGCGAACTGTGCGGCCTTGATCTTACCCTCGGTGCCGCGCTCGCCAAAACCACCCGGAACAAGGATCGCGTGGAACCCTGCAAGGGATGGCGCGGCGTCTTTGGAATCGAATGTTTCCGCATCGACCCATTTCACGTTGACCTTAACGCGGTTAGCCATGCCGCCATGGGTCACTGCCTCTTTGATGGATTTATAGGCATCCTCAAGCTGCACGTATTTGCCCACAATTGCGATGTTCACTTCGCCGTCGGTGTTGTGGATGCGGTCGGCCACATCTTCCCAAACGCTGAGGTCTGGTTTTGGCGCAGGAGAGATGTTGAACGCATCCAGAACTGCCTGATCCAAACCCTGCGCGTGATAGGCCAGCGGCGCTTCGTAGATGGATTTCAGATCGTAGGCAGCAATCACTGCTTCTTTGCGGACGTTGCAGAACAGCCCTATTTTTTCGCGCTCTTTTTCTGGGATAGGATGTTCAGACCGGCACACTAGCACGTCGGGCGAGATGCCGATGGAGCGCAATTCCTTGACGCTGTGTTGCGTCGGCTTGGTTTTCAACTCGCCCGATGCTGCCAGATAGGGCAGCAGGGTCAGGTGCATGAAAATGCACTGGCCGCGCGGTTTGTCTTGGGAAAATTGGCGGATCGCCTCGAAGAACGGAAGGGCTTCGATGTCGCCAACGGTGCCGCCGATCTCACAGAGCATGAAATCCACTTCGTCTTCACCAATGCTGATGAAGTCTTTGATTTCGTTTGTCACATGCGGGATGACTTGAATGGTTTTGCCCAGATAATCGCCGCGGCGTTCTTTTTCCAACACAGTGGAGTAAATCCGACCCGAAGACACGGAATCCGTGTTGCGCGCTGCGACGCCCGTAAAGCGCTCGTAATGACCAAGATCAAGATCGGTTTCCGCACCATCATCGGTGACGAATACTTCGCCGTGTTCAAACGGCGACATCGTTCCGGGATCTACGTTCAGGTAGGGGTCAAGTTTGCGCAGGCGCACCGAAAAGCCGCGTGCCTGCAAAAGTGATCCAAGTGCCGCCGAAGCAAGGCCCTTACCGAGCGAGGAAACCACACCGCCAGTAATGAAAATAAATCGCGCCATCGGCCGGAATTCCCCCGTGAAATGCGCCCGATGTCGGGCAAGAAATGCGGAAAAACGACCCTTCAGAATCGCATCATCACGGGGTTTAATTATATCCGCAAATACGCCCGCAACGCAACCTGCGACCCAAGATCATGTTGGCGCAACCGATGCAGCGCCAACACCTCGTGGTCAAACAAGCACTTAGTTGGCGTCAGGCGCCAGTGGCTGGGTAGGATCGGACGGCGGCAACAGGCTTTCGCCACCAAGCGGCGCGACCGGAGCGGTTTCTTCGATGGCGGTCGGATCAATGCCATCAACAACCGACCCACCAGCAGAATTACGCGCGGCGATAATTGTCAGGGCCACGGACGTGCAGATAAACGCAATCGCAAGAACCCAGGTTATTTTGCCCATGGCTGAGCCTGCCGAACGGCCCGTCATGGCACCGCCACCGCCGCCAATCCCAAGGCCACCGCCTTCGGAACGCTGCAACAGCACCACACCAATCAACGTCAAAGCGAGGATCAGGTGAACGACAAGAACGACATTATCCATTTGGGCGGCCTTACTGGGTTGGAACGGGTGGTATCTAGAAGCTGACGATCAATCCCGCAACCCCTAGTTCACTCATCCACGTCATCCATATCGGCTTGTCCCGACAGACTGCGGCGCACGTGGCTCCATGATAGGCCAATGCCCAGCACGAGGCTCATGGCAAACAGACCAATCCAAGTGTTGGCTGTCGGGTTGGCAAAGTTCAACCAGCCCTTATCATAGACCACCCAAAGCATTGCAGCCACCAGCGCGAGAACCAAAAGCATGCCGAAGGCACCGATGCTGCGCAGCGTTGCGCGCAAGTAAATGATGTAACCGATCAGCAGAATCAGGGATAAAAGCACCGTCATTGACAATTGTGTCTGCGCATTGGTTTTCGCCCAACCTACGAAATTCCAGGGTGTAGGGTTGTAGGTCGCGACCAACAGACCAAAGGCAAATAGCCAGCGCAGCACGAATCCCATGTTTTTTCCTTGCATGTTTTGCGGCTAATTTGGCGGGCTAGCGCGCGCCTGTCTAGTCATAGGGCGCAGTTTGCGGTTTCGCCTCGTCCATGGCGGCGATATACGGACGCGGGTTTGACCGGATAGGAATCTTTGAAATGGCAAATGTAGTCGTTGTTGGCGCACAGTGGGGCGATGAAGGCAAAGGCAAGATCGTGGACTGGTTGTCCGAACGTGCTGATGTGATCGCGCGCTTTCAGGGCGGGCATAACGCAGGCCATACCCTTGTGATTGATGGTAAGGTTTACAAGCTGCACGCGCTGCCCAGCGGCGTTGTGCGTGGCGGCAAACTGTCGGTGATCGGCAACGGGGTTGTGCTGGACCCGTGGCACCTGATGGGCGAGATCGAAACGATCCGCGCCCAAGGTGTGACGATTGATCCCGACACCCTGATGATCGCGGAAAATGCGCCATTGATCCTGCCCTTCCACGGCGAACTTGACCGCGCTCGTGAAGAAGCTGCCAGCAAAGGCACCAAGATCGGCACCACAGGCCGTGGCATTGGGCCGGCTTATGAAGACAAAGTTGGTCGTCGCTCTATTCGGGTCGCTGATCTGGCTGACGAAGCCACGCTTGAGGCCCGTGTTGACCGCGCCTTGCAGCATCACGATCCGCTGCGCCGTGGTCTTGGCATTGATCCCATTGATCGTGATGAACTGCTGGCCAAGCTACGCGCGATTGCGCCTGATGTTTTGCAGTACGCCGCCCCCGTCTGGAAAGTGCTTAATGAAAAGCGCAAGGCTGGCAAACGCATTCTGTTCGAAGGGGCGCAGGGTGCGCTGCTTGATATTGATTTTGGCACCTACCCGTTTGTGACGTCGTCCAATGTGATCGCAGGGCAGGCGTCGACCGGCACAGGTATCGGTCCGGGCTCGATTGATTTCGTCCTTGGAATCGTCAAAGCCTACACCACCCGCGTCGGCGAAGGCCCGTTTCCTACCGAATTGGAAGACGCCGATGGTCAGCGTCTTGGCGAACGCGGTCATGAATTTGGCACGACCACAGGGCGCAAGCGCCGCTGCGGTTGGTTTGACGCCTGCCTTGTGCGCCAGACCTGTGCCACATCGGGCGTCAACGGTATTTCCCTGACCAAGCTGGATGTGCTCGACGGGTTCGAGACCCTGAAAATTTGCGTGGGCTATGATCTGGATGGCACACGCCTTGATTATTTGCCGACTGCGGAAAGCCAGCAGGCACGTTGCACACCGATCTACGAAGAAATGCCGGGCTGGAGCGAGAGCACCGAAGGCGCGCGCAGCTGGGCCGACTTGCCCGCAAACGCGATCAAGTACGTCAAACGCATCGAAGAACTGATCGAATGCCCTGCGGCATTGGTGTCAACATCGCCCGAGCGTGAAGACACGATCCTTGTCACCGATCCGTTTGCCGACTGATGGCGCTTTCTTACAAAACCCGCAAACGCTGGTCGCTGGTGATCCTTATCATCGGGCTGCCGCTATATATTGCGATGGCCGTGACGGTGATGACCCTGCTTTACCCCGATCCGACTGCGCGCGCGCCGATCTGGGTTGAATTGGGGATATATATCGGCCTTGGCGTGCTGTGGGCGTTCCCGCTCAAGTTCATCTTCAAGGGTATCGGCCAAAACGATCCGGACGCGAAATGACCCGATATTTTCGCCCGTTCCCAGATGTCTGATCCGCGCATGAGGCTGGTGCTGGTGACGCCGGAAATCCCGTACAATACGGGTGCGATAGGGCGGACCTGTGTCGCACTTGATCTTGAGCTGATCTTGATCAAACCCTACGGGTTTTCCCTTGACGAAAAATCAGTGCGGCGCGCCGGTCAGGATTACTGGAAGCATGTCCAGCTCAGCGAATATGATGACTGGCAAAGTTTCATGAGTGATCGTCTGCCACCGCGCGAAAGCCTTTATTTCTTTGAAGAACATGGCGCGCAAACCGTTTATAAGCCTGACTATCAACCCGATGGGTATTTGGTTTTTGGCTGTGAATCCAAAGGCCTGCCAGATGCGGTACTGGATGGCATGGCAGATCGCACGTTTTGTTTACCGATGCGCAATCCAATTGTGAGATCCCTTAACTTGGCAAACGTGGCTACAGCCGTTGTCTATCAGGCGATGCGGACCCAATTGGGCGGTTGAGCGATGCGAGAAACGCGCATACCGCACACTTGGATTATAAGAAAAAGGCGGGGAAATGATCCCCGCCTTTTAATCTTTTTACCCTGCGGCGCTGCGCCGCTGCGGGTGAAATCGTGTCTGATTTGACACCTGGAACCGACCATTGCTGATCTTTTTGATCCGCCCCTCGCGCAAGAGCGTTCCAAACGAGCGCAGCCAGTCTTCACGGTTGAAATCGTCGGGGGCAAGTGCGCGCACCTTCTGCATGATCTGCGGACGCGAGAATTCCTCGGCTCCCTCCACAAAGGCGATGTAGGCGGCGGCAGCTTCCAGCAACTCGGGCAACTCGCTTGCGCCCATGTTTTCGGCGAACTCAGCGAATGATGTGGCATCATGAGGGGCTTCAGCTGGGGCGGCGGTAATTGCACGTGCCACGCGCCGTGGGCTTATCCGTGCCGCGGGGCTTTCGCTTGCGCTTGGCATTGGGGTGTCGACCCGCTGCGAAGCGACCAGTTTCAACGGCGCAGGACGTGGCCGTTCGGTTTGGCTGTCCCCGCGCGTTGCCCTGCGCGGGCGCACGACCTGGTTCAGGTCATCACGAAAGGCGTTTTCAGCGTCGTCGTTGTCTTGCGTTCCTTCGCCCAAGGCGCGGGCGGCCTCGGTTGCGGCGACGGCGGCCTTGAGTTGCGATATTGTCTGACGGCGGCGGCTGCTGGCCGGTTCTGCAAGCTCGGCCTCGGTCTGGCTCATGATGCGCGACATTGCTGCCTCGTCTTCCACGGATTTGTCATTCAGAATCTCGCGACCACGACGTGCCGCACTGGTTGGCACGCTATTGGCGACCTCACGCTCGACCTCGGCCAGCTCCTCCATCAAGGCGGCCTCCTCGTGGTCCGTCAACGGGGTGCGGCTATCACCTTCGATCTTGACGTCATCCGCACCATCCAGATCGGCAGTCGCCACAGCAGTTGGCGTGTGATCTTGCGACTGTTCCGCAACATCAGTGTCGTCTTCGTCAGCATCCGTGTCGTCGGGCGTAGTTTCTTCAAGACCACCCGATTGAATGGCAGCCTCGAAGTAGGCGCGCTTCATGCGCACCACGCGCGGAGTGACCGGCGCGGCAGCCGCAACGTCACCGTCAGTCGCGTCATCTTCAGCAGCGTCGTCGTCACTCAATACATACGGTTCCTGAACATTGCTGTCCTCATCGGGGGCGTCATCTTCATCCGCAACGGACCGGGCCATGATTGCCGCCAGCGTGTCATCATCACTATCGGCGTCGGTCTGCGTCACAGCGTCTTGCGCAGCCGCGTCTTTGTCTGTGTCATCCAGATTATCAGCATGGAACGCGGCGACGGGATCGACGTCGGCCACGTCGAGCGCTTGTAGATCTTCGGAATAGTCTGCGGTTTCGCCGCCGCCGTTGCCTGACCCAACCACGGCGCGGATACGCCGCAGTTTGGCCGCGACACTGTAAGTGTACGTATCGGTTTGCGGGGTTGCGGCCACAGCTTTGGGCATTGCTACATCTTGCGCCACCGGACCATCCGCCACGAGCAGTAAGGCCGGATCGCTAGAATCCGCCTCGTCTTGGGATCCGGTGGCGTCCACCGTTTCATCAGCCGTCGCAGATGCTAGGGTATCTGCAATATCATGGTTGGTAGTTTGCGTAGGCGTCTGGGGAGTGGCTGGCGCAGGTGCAGCGAGCGCACTTGCGGCGCGCAGCACAATGCCACTATCGTCGCTTCGCGCCTCTACTGGGCGCGAAATCTCGCGTTGAGCGATCCGCGCCAACATCTCAGCGTCAGGCGTAGGAGGCTCTGCCCCGAAATACCGATCTTCAGCGGCCAGATCGCGGAAATACTCCGCAATCGCCTTCATCGTCGAGAAGGAATCGTCAAATCCCTCAAGCGTGCACGAAAAAGTGCCATAAGAAACAGTAAGAATCTTGCTTGACTCAACCATGATTTACTCGCTTTCTACCAATCCAGTGACCCCCCGTTTACCATCAATTGGTTCACAATCCGGAACAGAACCGCGGCAAAGTGGGTATTATTTTGTGACCCTTTTAAGGAGTGTTTCCGAAATGAAGGCTAATCCCGCATGAAATCTTCGATTGTTCACAATCCGGACCCAGTGACACTTGTGGGTGGTGGGGTGTATCGCCCCGACGACCTTAGATTGGCCCTAGATCATGCGCCCTGCCTTGTGGCCGCAGACGGGGGGGCGAACGAGCTTGTCAGTCTTGGATGCACTCCAAACGCGGTGATTGGCGATCTAGATAGCCTTTCAGTTAATGCTAAAGTGGCGTTTTCCAAGGTGCTGCACCATGTTCGTGAACAAGATACCACAGACTTTGAGAAATGCCTGACGCGAATTGCGGCGCCGCTTGTTCTGGCCGTGGGCTTTACCGGCGGGCGGTTGGATCACACGTTGTCGATTCTCAATGCAATGGCGCGCCACCGTGATCGACCCGTCATAGTGATCGGGCCGGATGACATCGGCTTTCTGGTGCCGCTCTCCAAAATCGAGCTGTCCTTGCCGGTTGGCACGCGCCTGTCTCTGATGCCGCTGGCGGATGCGAGGGTTGATACCGCCGGATTGCGCTGGGAGGTTAAAGACGCGGCAATGCACCCCGCGCGTGCCGTCAGCATTTCAAACGAAACTGTTGCCCCAGAGGTCACCATTCACGCGATGGGCCCGTTGTTGATCATTCTGCCGCAGGCGGCGCTGGCAGTCGCGATAACCGCTGTTCGCGCACAATCACATAAAGGCCTGCCGCAACCGTAATCACGATGCCGACCGCCGCCAGCCCATTTGGCAGGTCGCGAAAGATCAGCCAGCCGATCACTGTCGCGATTGGGATTTCCAGATACTGCATCGGCGCGACGGTCGCCGAGGGTGCAAACCGCAGGCTCCAAGTCATCAGCAAGTGTGCAAACGTGCCAAGGATGCCAAGCAGCACTAGCAAGCCCCATTGCGCGGCCACTGGCATGGCGAGCGTTAGCGCTGGTATTGCTGGGAATATCGTCAGGACAGGCAGCAACACCACCAATGCCACCACTCCGCTGTCGGCCTGCAATGTGATCGGGTCTACCTCTTTGGCGATCTGGCGGGTGACGATCATGAACAGCGAGAACACCACAGCCACGACCAGTGGCAGAAGGGCAGGCGCGCCCACAGCGGCAAAGTTGGGCTGAATCACTAACAACGTGCCACCGAAGCCAACGACACAGGCGGCAAAGCGCTGCGGGCCGACTTCCTCGCCCAGCACATATTTTCCCAGTAGCAGCATGATAAACGGCATTACGAATACAATCGCGATCGTATCCGCCAGCGGCAAAAACCGCAGCGCCGTAAACATCGCCGCGATCCCTATCATATGCAGGATCGTGCGCAGGGCCGTCATCGCGGCAATGCGGCGGGTTGTGCGCAGCGTGCCTCCCATAATGACGACCAGCGGCACCAAGACAGCTGCCTGCACCCCGAATCGCGCCAGGATCAATTGCCCCAGCGACACGGACTCGCCCAGCAGTTTGGCCAGTGAATCGCCCAAAGGGGCAAGGACACAAAAGCCAAGCATCAAAAGGATACCAAAGAAGGGGCGATCAGGGGTCATGGGGGCAGGCTAGCGCCGCCGACACGCAACAGCAATCATATCGCCGCTGCAGGCGGGCTTTGTGTAACCAGCGGCTTGAGCGCGTTCACCCGCTCGCGGTGGATCACGTAAAGGCCTGATCCGACGATAATCGTAATCCCCGTCAGGGTCAGCCTGTCGGGGAAATCGCTAAACACCAGATAGCCCAGCAGCGCCGCCATCACGATTTCCAGATAATGCAACGGCGCAAGGGTGGCAGAGGGGGCGAATTTCAACGCATAAGTTATCATCAGATGCGACAGCGCGGCAAAGAAACCCACGCCTAACAGCCATAGCCAGACAATCCCTTGTGGCATTACCGGATCAAGCGTGGGCCAGTCGCGTCCGTTCGCCATCATCAGCACGGACACGCAAATCAGGCTGGCGATGACCGCCGTGTGATACTGCATCGCCACCGGATGCATGCGCCGCGATAACCCGCGCGTAACCAGCATATAGGCAGCAAAACTGAACGCCGTGCCAAGCGGTAGCAGCGCCACCGCGCCAAATTCAACAAAGCTGGGCTGGATCACCAGCAACACGCCTGCGAATCCGACCGCAGAGGCACCGATCCGGCGAGGGCCGACTTCGTCGTCAAAGAATATCTTGGCAAAGATCAGGATGATAAACGGCTCCACGAAAACAATCGCCAAGGCATCGGCCAAAGGCATGATCGCAATCGCGCCGATGAACAGATAGGTCGCCACGATAAGCAAAAGTGCGCGCGCGGTCACGATGCCCCACAACTCACGGCGCAAACGTAAGCCAAGCCCCATCACCAGACACAGCGGCAACATCAACACCACCTGCACCAAAAACCGGGCGGTGGCGATTTGCCCCACAGGCAGCGTGTCCGCCGCCAGCTTGGCTGCTACATCCAACATCGGTCCAAACACACAGAACCCCAGCATCAAAACGATACCGGGCAAGATACGATCCGCGTCAGCGGTGGGGGCGAGTGCGCTGGTCATGATTGGGCGTTTAGGGGGACGGGAACGACAGGTCTAGCTTGGGGGCGACACTAAGGATTATCAAACCGATCCTGCACATAACCGTAAATCACAGGTCCCAGTACCTTAAGCACGGCGCCTTTGGTCAATCTGTCCCCGTCCAGGGCCCCAGCGCCCACGCAGCTCGTCCCCCAATGGGGTGCTGTGATTCAGCATACGGCGACTGCCGCGCACCACATAGAGGTCGTCATAAGTCGCATCCCCCAGCAATGTCCCCAGCGCCTCATGTGCATCATCACAGCGAAACCCGCGATTGACGCGAAACACTTGCGCCAAAAGGGCGGCGCGCTCGGCATCAGCGTCCACGATCAGCCGCGCCGTGCGGCAGTCTTGCGTGCCGATTGCGTTCAGCGCGGCGATAATAACCGGATCGTGGAACCCGATGGCCATCGGCAGGACCATGCCTGCCTTGCTATCGCGTGTGATCGTGAACACCATGGCATTTCCCGCCACCATACCGGCGAAAACGGCATCATCTCGGTCGGGATCTCTGACATCTACGCCATCAATCGCGGTGATCAGATCACCAATCTACAATCGGGCATCCGTAGCCGGACTGGCGTCATAGGCCAGTTCCACGTTCAACCCGCCCGTCACATCGCCATAGCGCATCCGGATTCAGCCGATCTGGGTCTGCAAAGCGCCCAACAGATCATAACGCACCAACCAATCAGGCGCATCCAGATTGTGAACAGCAAATGTGATCGGGCACGGATCGCCTGCTTGGGCGGTGACCGGGGATAGCGATATAAGTGCGGCGGTAATAAAACGTTTCATGTGAAGACCTCGGCTTGAATGCCGCGACGCTAGCAGTTTGGCACGTTCACAGCCAAGCCGCCCAATGCAGTTTCCTTATACTTATGGGACATATCCACGCCGGTCTGGCGCATGGTTTCGATTGCGGCATCGAGCGGCACAAGGTGCGTGCCGTCGCCGCGCATGGAAAGAGACGCGGCAGACACAGCCTTGATGGCACCAAGGCCGTTACGTTCGATGCAAGGCACTTGCACCAACCCGCGCACCGGATCGCAGGTCATCCCAAGGTGGTGTTCCAGTGCGATTTCAGCGGCGTTTTCGATCTGTTCGGGGGTGCCTCCCAGTACGGCACACAGGCCCGCAGCGGCCATCGCCGCAGCACTTCCAACCTCGGCCTGACAGCCAGCCTCGGCGCCGGAAATAGAGGCGTTGAATTTCACCAACCCGCCAATCGCCGCCGCCGTCAGCAAGAAGTCGGGGATTTTCGAGGGCGAAGCACCGGGCACATGATCGAGCCAATAGCGGATCGTCGCAGGGACCACGCCCGCCGCGCCATTGGTCGGCGCAGTCACGACCTGCCCACCGGCGGCGTTTTCTTCGTTTACGGCCATTGCATAGGCCGACATCCAGTCATTGATCGTGTGCGGCGCGTTCTGGTTCATCCCGCGTTCGGCCTGAAGTGCGTCGTGGATCGCCTTGGCGCGGCGTTTGACGAACAAGCCACCGGGCAGGATACCGTCGGTGGCAAGGCCGCGATCAATGCAGGCGTTCATGACCTCCCAAATGCGAGAAAGTCCCTCGCTCACATGGCCTTTGCCCGCGCGCGAATGCTCGTTCTCGCGCTTCATATCAGCGATACTCAGGCCGGATTCCGCCGCCATATCCAGCATCTCGCGCGCGGATTTGAACGGGAACGGCACGGCTGGTCCTGTATCTGTGTCCTTGCCTGCGGCCAGTTCTTGGGCCGTCAAAACGAAGCCGCCGCCGATGGAATAGTAAGTCACCTCGGTGATGGTATCGCCCTGTGCATCGCGCCCGCGCAGGATCAGCCCGTTGGCATGGCCGGGCAAGGCGGGGCCATAGTCAAATTCGAGATCGTCTGCGGGGACGAATGCCAGACGGCCTAATCCGTCGGGTTCTACGATCCCTTCGGACTTGATCCGCGCCAGTTCTGCCTCGGCCTTTTCGGCATCATAATCATCCGCGCGAAATCCGGCGAGGCCAAGGATCACTGCGCGGTCTGTCGCATGCCCCACACCCGTGAAGGCAAGCGATCCGTGCAATGACGCCTGCACGCCTGCGACCTTGAAGGGCTGCGCGCGCAGATGGTCCAGAAACCGCGCCGCGGCGACCATCGGGCCGATTGTGTGGCTGGACGAGGGGCCAACGCCCACTTTGAACATATCGAAAACGGAGAGGAACATTAGGTTGTACTTCCTTCGGGGGGATGGGGCAGGTGGGGCGCAGAAAACGGAGTCGGGCCAAGGCCCTCGGTGGTTTGGGCGATGGCCGTGGCAGACCATGTATTCGCAGCAACGGCAAAGGCAAGCAAGCGCGGCGTGCGCGCCAGATCGAACCACGCGGTGTCACCGCCATAAAGCGCCAACCAGCGCAGCATCGGTGCAAGGTAGCAGGCTGGCGCGCTGGGCTGTTGGGAATCGAGCCACGGGGCATCGTGGGCGGCGTTGAGGATAATCAACTGGGCCATGATCCGCTCGCGGGTGGTGACGCGCAGGGCCTCGGCGTCGCCGCTGGTATATTGGTCGGGGTAGAACAGCATCCGACAGGTGGGGTGCAAGGTGTTGGAGAGCCAGAACAGCCATTTCAACGCCGCCGCGCGGTCCGGTCCGCGCAACGGGAGCAACCCCGCATGATGATCCGCAACCCATAACAATATGGCACCCGTTTCAAACAACACGCCATCCGGCGTTTCCAGCACCGGAATCAATCCGTTCGGATTGAGCGCTAGATATCGCTGCGATTTCTGCCCACGCGCGGCGCGATCCACCAACACAGTCTCGTACGGCGCGCCCACGGCGTCCAAAGCCAGCCGCACACACAGCGAGGCGTTATCAGGAGCATAATGAAGGCGCAGCGGGCTGGTCATGGGGGGAGATTACGGCAACGTCGCGTGGATGGCAGTGCGAAAACGACGGTTTTGGGAGAATTGGGTCTAAAGGGGGATTGGCTGGTATGAGAGACGAAGTTGCCGCCCCAAGCAATCACAACAATTGCAGCTTAGGTGGTTACTCTACTTCTTTTTTAGCTCGGTAATTACCATGTTAGCGGTTCGCAGTGCCTGCTCAACAAACGGAATTAACTCGCCATCATTCCTTTTCATATCGAGGGCGGC
>CALAGN010000049.1 GCA_937891785.1 uncultured Octadecabacter sp. | reverse complement strand
CATTCGCGTTGGATACATCTTAGCACGCTGTCCGAATTTGCCGGACCACTTCAATTTGCAGTGGTCTGACCGCTGGACCCAGTTCGCGAAGTATACGTTTGGTGTCTACCTCGTGCATCCGTTGGTGATCGATCTGTTCGACGTCACAATCTTCACCACGGGCCTGGCAGACCATATGGCTCCGTCGCTGATTGTTATCAGCCGCTTTGCTGTCGCACTGCCAATGTCTTTCGCATTGACAATCGGCCTGTCCAAACTCAAACCACTGGCATGGACCATCGGCCTTGGCCCAACGCCGTGGGACATCGCGCGATTCAAACAGGCCAGCGTGTAAGCTATGGACGATTATTTCCTGAAGTATGAAGATCGCGTGCCCGAACCGCCGCTACCCTATTCCGCCGCGCGCGAGGTACTTTGGCAGTTCTTGGCCGTCACCGCTCTTGTGGTCGGCGCTTGGTATATTTGGTGGCGTTGGACAGGATCCCTGAATACCGATGCATTGTGGTTTGCGATCCCGCTGGCCACCGCGGAAACCTGTGCCTTCATCGGCATGATGCTGTTCGTTTTTAACCTTTGGAAAGACGATCCAATCGTGATCCCGGATCCGCCCACATCATTGGGCGATATCGCCCCCAACCATCCAGATGGCGATCGTGCGATAACGCTCGACGTGATGTTTGCGACGTACAATGAGGACCCCGAATTGGTCCGCCTTGGGATCCACGATGCCAAGAATATCACCTACCCCCACCCGATCGACATCCGCATTCATGTGTTGGATGACGGACGCCGCGACGAGATGCGCAAGGTGACTGAAGATGAGGGTGCCAATTACATCGCCCGCACCACCAACGAAGGTTTCAAGGCGGGCAATTTGCGCCATGCGATGGAACAGACCTCGGGTGATCTGATGATCATCTGTGACGCAGACACGCGGCCCTTCGCATCGATCCTCGAAAACACGCTAGGGTATTTCAAAGACCCGAAAATGGCATGGGTGCAGACGCCACAATGGTTCTATGATCTGCCCGACGGCGAAACCCTTGATCACGCAATGGCGCGGTGGTTTGGCGATACGGGTGCTAAGGCTGGGCGTGCCATTCAAAAGGTGGTCGGCCCTGTTCAGCTGGGCACCGATCCCTTCGTCAGTGACCCCAAGATGTTTTACGACATTATCCAGCGCCGCCGTAATTGGGCGAACGCATCGTTTTGTTGTGGCGCTGGATCCATTCACCGCCGCGACGCCGTCATGGAAGCCGCCCTGCGCAGTTTTGGCGCCAAGGTCGAAATGCGCACCCACGCAACCGAAGAAATCATCACCGTCACCAATAAAGAACGCGACATCGCGCCCGATTTGATGGGCGCGATCCGCACAGAAGCCGCGACAACGGAAATTCTGACGCCGTATAAATTCCATGCGTCCGAAGACATCTATACCTCCATCGTGATGCATTCAGACCGCGAACGCGGCTGGAAATCCAAGATGCACCCGATCGTGGAAAGTAAAATGTTGTCCCCTCAGGACCTTTTGACGTGGACTGTTCAACGTTATAAATACGCAGGCGGCAGCCTTGATATTTTGGTGAATGATAATCCGCTGTTTCGCCGAGGCCTGACGTTTTCCCAGCGCCTGATGTATGCGACGACGTTTTATTCTTACCTCGCGCCGATCTGGAATCTGATCTTTCTGATCGCGCCCATCATCTATCTTTTCTCAGGTGTTTCACCTGTATCTGCCTATTCCGCCGACTTCTTTTGGCACCTGATCCCGTTTCTTGTCACACTTGAACTGGCGATGATGGTGGGCACGTGGGGCGTGTCAGGGTTTGCGGCGAAATCGAGCTATTTGTCGTTCTTTCCGTTGGGGTTGCGCGCAATCTGGTCAATCGTCAAAGGCCAAGCCATATCGTTCAAAGTCACTTCAAAAGTGCGCCAGTCAGGTAATTTTCTTGCACTCGTGCGCCCGCAAATCGCGATTGTCGTGCTGACCATTTTGGCGGGCATCTGGGGTCTCACAGCGCTCGCTCTCGGGACAACATCGCATTCCGCCTCTGGGGTGATTTCAAACATCCTATGGGGCCTAAACAACTGCATTGCCATGCTTGGCATCATTAGCGCAGCACTCTGGCTGCCGAAAACAGTCGAAGGGACCGACGGTCATGAGCTTTAAAGACAACATCATCAAGGCGCGCAGCCACATCATTTTTCTGGCCGCGCTGGGGTGTGGTCTGGCGTTGGTCACGTGGATTGACAGCGGTTTTGACGCAAACGCATCGACGCAAGACACAGGCGGGCAAATGGCATCGTTCGAAGACATCACTCCCCTGCCCATAGCGATCACAGGCGCGTCGCATGATGTAGACCTTGAATATGGCCGCATCGCTTGGCGCTATTTTCAGAACAACACGGATCCAGTCACAGGCCTTGTGAATTCTGCCGACAATTACCCCTCCACCACCATGTGGGAAACAGGGTCTTATTTCGTGGCGGTCATATCTGCCCAGCGCCTAGGTGTGATCGAACGCGACGAGGCTGTCGCGCGGATCAGCCTCTCGCTTGAAACCCTCCAAGACGTGCGCCTGTTTGACGGTATCCTGCCCAACAAGGCCTACAACGTACGCACTGGCGAGCTTGTAAACTACGCCAACGAACCTGTCGAACGTGGCCTTGGCTGGTCGGCCTTAGATATCGCGCGCTTGGTCGGCGCCCTTGGCCATGTTGAAGCGAACTACCCCGAATTGGCTCCCGAAATCGCAGCCCTAATGGCACGTTGGAGCCTGTCTGACATGGTGGAGGACGGCCAGCTGATCGGCGGTAACATGATCGACGGCAATTTGCGCCGCGATCAGGAAGGCCGCGTCGGATACGAACAATACGCAGCCAAGGCGATGATGCTGTTCGGGTACGATATGTATCGCGCTTACGACGCTGAAAGCCATTTGATGGTGCAAAACGTCGAAGGCCAGCCTATCCCCGTCGACACCCGCCTGCACCGCAATATCACGCCTGCCTTTACTGTCAGCGAACCCTATCTATTTGATGGCTTGGAATTCGGGTTTGACGCACGCTCACACCGCTTTGCGACGTCGATCTATTTAGCGCAAGAAGAGCGGTATCGCGACACGGGTATCCTGACCGCCGTCAGCGAGTCCCACATCGATATGGCCCCCTACTTTATTTATTCGTCCGTTTGGGGTGGCGGCGCGCCTTGGGCAGTGATGACATTTAGCGGTGAACGATTGGACAGCCGCCGTACAGTGACGACCAAAGTCGCCTTTGCGTGGGACGCGCTGTTTGGAACGGACTATACTCGCGAACTTCTGGTAGCGATTGCGCCTTTGGGCGACGTGGACCGTGGATGGCCCGAAGGGATTTATGAGATTGATGGCAGCACCAATACCTCGGTCACTGTCAATACTAACGCCCTAGTTTTGGCGGCACTGGCCTTTCGCGCCCACGGTCCTTTGATCCGGGCTGGTCAATGACACTGCGCACGGTCACCTGCATCGTAGAAATTTGCGCCTCGGCAACGGCAACGCTCGCTGACTCTTGCGCGACTGACACATTCGATCGGCCCGCTTGACGGCACAACAGACGTAACCGCGTACGTGTCTGTTGTGCCGTCAGCGTAGTTCCATTCATTTTGGCAAGAAGCCACGTTGGAGGTTTACCACTTCAGGATGTTCGCCTTCGCCGAGGTAAGGATCACCAATCATCTGGTCCCGATACAGCTGCATCTGGCCGAATGGGAACAACGCCACTTTACCGCCGAAGCTGGTGCTGCAATCGATCCGGCCGTTGCATCAGCAATGCTTAACGCGGGCGTCGGTGCCGGATTCTTCTTGGCCAATCGCACCTTGGTTGACGTTGTGTGATCTGCCCTCAACAAAAGGCTTGGTCCTGAAAACGCAGATCTAGTCTTGCCACCTTTAGCGATCTACACCGCGATCAGCGAGACTTTGCATGTGGGCGAGGCGATCATAGATATTGAAACGCTGTTTGACTTGCGGGTTTTACGCCAATGGCCGCGATGACAGGCCGCACTACAGCAACTTAAATAGGCGGCGAAAGGCTGGTATGGGCCGTCCGAAGCCAAAGGGACTAACCAAAAATATTCCTGTTAGGCAACATCTGAGTTGGTCAGGGGGATTTGAACTGGTTGCCTTGCCGGATCTGATGCAAGAGATTGTCGGACCAACGCCAAAGGAGTTTGCGACATGATGATCTATGGATTGAGCACCTGCGCAATTTGTCAGAGAGCCCGCATTGCGCTGGAAGCAGAGGGCAAAGAAGTTTGTTTCCGCGATGTCCGGGCTGACCCTTTGAATGAGGTCGAATTAGATGAACTCATTGCAGAGTTCGGGGATCGGTTAGTGGATCGAAAGTCGAACGACTATCGAGCTCTCAACGATTGGCTGAAAAATTCGGAGGCAGAGGCACAGATCCTTGCCCAACCTAAGGTGATGGCCCGACCGATAATACGCGATAGGAATGCGTTTTATCTAGGTTGGGATGAGAGCACCCAGAAAGCTTTGCTTTCGGACTGATATACTGCACCAACGGCAGCTTTTGGGATTCTGTGTTGCAGCGTTGCCGGTAAGGGCGAACGGCAGCTTCGGGCCGGACGTAGGCCGCGGTAGATCACAGACGTACGGCGAATTTGCCCCGCATTGTGGACCTCAGCGCTGTTGGCGACGAGCGTCTGGCCTGCTGGGAGTATCCGAAACTCTGTCTCAGCCCATGCGGATTTGACGGGTCATCTGTTGAACCGTTCTGGGTATAGGATAGCGAACTGGTTTCGTGCGGCAACTCATTCTCTGACGCACCGCCCTGCTCTCGGTCGTGAGACAGGAGGAAGTCACATTGGATTGTTAGAAATAGACGGAAGCACTCTCAGTAGCATTTGGAGCAGCGCAACCACAAAATGTGCTATTTAAACATCATCCTTGGCGGCGCCCTCAAAAAAGCGCCTCAATTTTAGGCAAAATGCAAAGAATTATTGACGTGATGGCCAAATATGCGCTGCTTTGTCGCAGCGGCCGGGACATGGGCTGTTGACGACAGAAACTGGATCATAAGGAATCTCACTATGTTTGATAATGCAAAGAAAACTATTCGAGCAATAACGGATATCGGAATTTCGCTTTTGGCGCTGGCCATCGTGGCTTCGCTGCTCGTTGGCTCTTCCAATATGTCCTTTATGGGCGATGTTGTAAGTAACATTACAGCACTAGTTACGCAGCTCGGAAACGCCGGACTGTCCGGCCTCATAGCTCTTGCCGTCGTGCTGTGGCTCTTCCAGAGCAAGGCTTAAGATCAGATGGCCTCTCCCATTAGAAAAGAAACAGCTTTCGATCGGCTCCATTGCCAGTTGATTAGGTTCACAGCTTTGTTTTTGCGGATCGCAGAGGCTGGTTTCGCACTGGTTGCCATTATTGTGCTAACCTACATCCTTTTGGGAGAGGCTTCCGGACCTTTTGTGATCTCGGTGATCGCCAATATAGTGCTGCTCATAGGCGCAATCACACCTGAAGCGCTGGTCGGAATAGCAATAGTACTTGGGCTAGTGTACATGATAAAGAGTGGAAACCTGAGAAACTAACGCGCTTTTTGTCTAACTCGCTTTCAGGTGTTCGTGGGCGCGAAGCCGTCCGACGTGACTACGAGACGTTGCATGGCGATTTTGCGTTTGACTCGCCTCAAATTTACAACGTCGTCGAACCACCTGACGAAGCCGCCTCAATATTAGGACTGGTTGAGCACCCAAAATAAGCGGGTTCTAAACCTTTGCCTAATACAAGGGGTTGTCGACGTTCAGTCCTTGTTTGCGCTGAGCGACCCGAGTGGTAACGGGGTGACCCAGCCATTGATCGTCCTCATACACAGAAGATCGGACACTCTCGCCTATGCTGGGTATAATGACGCCTACCGCACAGGGCGGGTGGTAATTTCCCCGAAAAATGGTTGTGTTGAAAACTAGAATTTTCTCGGCAAGATAAACTAAGATAGCGGTCATCCACCGCATTGTATTGGACCAATTTCCAGTTGCGAGGTTTTCCCATTCGCCAACTCAAGCGCGGGATGTAGGTCGCCGGAAGAGTGACTTGCAATATGCCCGTTCGCTGGGTGTTGAGCGAACGCCGGAGGCGAGCTATTGAGCAAGATTCATGATTCCTTCATTCGGAGTTCGTACTTAATAAGGCGGCAAGCCTTAGCTAGGGAAGAATGGGTTTTTCAATGACGGCACGCTTGCGGTTCTCTTTGCTAACACTGGCGACCGCGCTTCTTTTGCTCCTGTGGATGGTCGGCTCAGCGTTTGCGGAATGCGGTTACTTCAAGCCGCTGAGCGATCTAACGGCAGAGATGCGAATGGTGGCAACCGGACAGGCACCGCGCTCGACTGCAACCGCGCGACGGGTGGCCCAACACGTCCAGAATGTTGAGTTTGGCGAGGTTCAACGACGGCTGCAAAGAATGAGCTTGTCGGCCCAATTCCATTATATAGAACAACTGGCGACCATCGCGACTGAATATTCAGAGACAATGCGCACGACAAATCAGGTCGCACTGGCTCGAACAGTGCACAACGTCGAGACGATACTCGAGCAAATTTGTGGATCGCAATTTAAAGATAGGTCATTCAATAGCGAATCTGGAGCGAGCGGGGAGGGTTATCTAATCGCAATGCTGAGAAGCGATAATGACATTCTCCAGATCAGCCTATTGTTTATTTTTTTGGCTGGGGTTATCGGGCTGCTGATTTTGTCGAAGCACACGCTCGAATACGCTACCGGGTTGTGGCACCACAAAAAGATCTGTCGAGTTCCGGCTAGTATTTGCGGAAACGAGCAAACGTTCCTTGGGAATGTGACGCGTGCAGGCCTGGACGGCGTGCGGTTTGAATTTGACAGCGATGTCGTGGCCAAGCGGCTCACGGATCTGTTGGCCAGCTCAGAATTTATTCACTTTGATCTGTGGATCGACGACGACAACTGGCCGGTGTTCGTGGACGAGTACCACAAATTCTTTTCTCCCCTGTATTTCCTAACGCGACTGACACGAAAAAAATTAGCCAACATCCTGGCTCGATCAACACGCGCGATACAGGACGCACCCTCAATTGGACACAAATCAACGCGAAGAAATTGGCACGCGCAAATCGCGCAGCGGAAAGCCAGTATCTTGAATGCCTCACGACAGCGAGCGGGCTCTGGATAAGCTTACAAAAACGAGTCCTTTTTGGTGATCTTTGGCGGGCCGCACCGCAGTATTCCAAAACCATGCCGGATGGCGGCTTTTGGCCGTCCTTGATTTGGTCGATATGCTGCAAGCGCGAAATGCCTCTGTCTTGGAGGCGGCGAGTTTGGGCCGTTAGCCGACCATGCGAACATCGTCTTGGACGGCAACTTCGTCCGGAGGTCGGATCCATGCAGTCCAAAACTTTCTGCCTACCGCAAATAGAATCTTAACGGCTTAGTCGCGCTGCGCACCACCACGCCCTTCACCTCTAGGTCAAGCTGCGCGCATTTCAGCCACCAGCCCGCGGTTGCGTAACGGGAAATAGATCGTCGGACAAATGCGGCTTGGCGGCGTCTTTCATTTCAGCTGCCGTCATCCCCGGCGCGTCGCGCGTCAAGGTCGCGAGCATTGCGTCCTTCATGGCGGTTTGTTTTGCGGCGTCCACGCGGGTTGTCGTACCCGGTTGGTTGACGTTTTGCACGGTCACTTTGTCGTCTGGTATAGCATCCTCCGTTTCATGACAGCTTTGCGCGGCTTGTGTGACATGGCATCGGGCACAACCCCTCTCGCCATGCCTATAAAAAAGGCGTAACCGAACGCCATGAGACCACCAATTCCCTTGGCGCAGGCCCGCAACCTGCCGTTCTGGCGTCGCCCCATCACGTTGCTGTTCGTGATTGCGGCGGTGATGCCTGTCGCATTTTCAACGTGGTCGGCGTTGCTCAATAATTTTGTGATTGAAGTGGCCAATTTCGACGGGGCAGATATTGGCCTGCTGCATACCGTGCGCGAAATTCCGGGGTTTTTTGCAATTGGGGTGATTGCGCTGATCATGTTCATCCGTGAACAGGTATTGGGGCTGGTCGCACTTGTGATGTTGGGCGTAGCCACCGCATTGACAGCGCAATTCCCGACAATGGGCGGGATCCTGACGATCACGATGCTCTCTTCCATCGGGTTTCACTATTTTGAAACGGTGAACCAATCGCTGCAATTGCAATGGATCGACAAGGCGCGTGCGCCGCAGATGCTTGGCTGGATAATGGCGGGGGGATCAGCCGCAACGCTACTGGCTTATATCCTGATCGTGATGACTTGGGAGACCTTCGATTTATCTTATAATTTTGTCTATATGGCGTCGGGCGGGGTCACGGCGCTGGTAGGCCTGTTCTGCCTGTTTGCCTATCCGCAATTCGAAAGCCCCAACCCGCAGCTAAAAACATTTGTTCTGCGCAAGCGTTACTGGCTCTATTATGCGCTGCAATTCATGTCCGGCGCGCGGCGGCAGATTTTTGTGGTCTTCGCGGGGTTCATGATGGTCGAAAAGTTCGGCTTTGCTGTGCACGAGATTACGGCTTTGTTTCTGATCAACTTGATTGCCAACATGATCTTAGCGCCGCTGATGGGCAGGATCGTGATGGTGTTTGGAGAACGTCGTGCTCTTGCATTTGAATATATCGGGCTGATCATCGTGTTTCTGGCGTACGGCGGGGTCTATTTCTTTGGATGGGGTGTCTTGCTGGCGTCGATCCTTTACATTATCGACCATCTGTTCTTCGCCCTAGCGCTCGCGCTCAAGACCTATTTCCAAAAGATCGCTGATCCCCGTGACATCGCGCCAACGGCTGCCGTTGCGTTCACCATCAATCATATTGCGGCGGTGTTCTTGCCGGTGCTGCTTGGATTTCTCTGGCTTGCCTCGCCCGTTGGCGTATTTATCTTGGCGGCGGGCATGGCGGGCGTGTCGCTGGCCCTAGCGCTTATGATCCCGCGTGATCCGACACCGGGCAATGAAACTGTGTTCACACGCCCGTTTGCGGCCACGGCCTGACCTAAAGGAATTCCAATGCCGACATATACCGCCCTGACGACCCTTGCAGGCACGACCGGCGCCGAGGCCCTTGGCGAAGCGATGGAACGCCTGACGCCTGAACCCACAGGGGTCGGTGTTTTCGAAGTGGAGGATGGGAGCGATATCTGGGAAATCGGCGGGTATTTCGACGAAAAGCCTGACGTAACCGGGCTGGCACTGCTGTCGGCAACATTCGGGGCGGACGCCTTTGTTGTGTCCGAATTGCCCGAGGTCGATTGGGTCGCACATGTGCGCCGCGAACTGCCCCCCGTCGCGGCGGGGCGGTTCTTTGTCTATGGCAATCACGATGCCGATAAAGTACCGACCGACAAGGTCGCGTTGTTGATCGAGGCGGCGATGGCATTTGGCACGGGCCATCACGGCACGACTCTGGGCTGCCTGCGTGCTTTTGACCGGTTGCTTACGCAGGGCGTGACCCCTGCCAAAGTCGCCGACATTGGCTGCGGTACGGCCGTGTTGGCAATAGCGGCTGCAAAGGTTCTGACGGCCGAGGTGCTGGCCAGTGATATTGATCAGGTGGCGGTGGATGTGTCCCTTACCAATATGGCGGCCAACGGGCTGGAAGGGCGCGTGACGTGTGTCGCGGCGGCGGGCTTTGCCCATCCCAAGCTTGCAAAATCCGCGCCGTTTGATCTGGTCTTTGCCAATATCCTCAAGGGACCGTTGGTGGGTTTGGCTCCCGATATGGCGCGCAATCTGGTTGCTGGCGGGCGGGCGATTCTTTCCGGAATATTGAATGAACAGGCTGACGACGTTCTGGCTGTTTACGTCGCCAATGGCTTTAAACTCGCCCACCGCGAAGAAATTGTGGAGTGGACAACACTAACTTTGGTCAAAGAAACTTGAAAATCGACTAATTCCTGCCAAAATTGAGTGATTTTCCCCAAAAAAGCCACATTTAGAGGTTGGTTCTAAGAGTCAAGGTGGGGGACTTGTCTCGGAGGGTGTAGTGGCAACTGTCCATCTTCCGTTTGAAAAACGAATACGGAAAATTACCCGTAATCATGATCGCCTGATCATTGCACGACCGCGCCGCCGCAGCGCGAGCGTCCCACTGCGTGGAGTGCTGCTTGTGATCGCGGCCGGATTTGCCTTCAAGGGCTTTCTACACGCCGATCTTGGTCAGGCCACTTATGGCGACCGCATTTCCGCGAGCCAATCAGGAACTTTGATAGAGAAAGGTGGCGCGTGGTTGATGCAGGTCGATCCAGTCACAGTTTGGGTCGCCGAGCAAATCAACACCTTCCTGCACTAATCGCGCGATCAGCAATAGCAAAGGGCCACGCTTTGGCGAAAGCGTGGCCCTTTTGTCGTTCTGAATTGGATCGCTTAGCGGCGTGTTGCGATGGAGTCGATGTCTCCACGGCACAGACCGATATCGTCCAGCTCGCGGGTTGTCAGTTTGGACAGTGACTTGCGTGTCACACGTGCGTCATTCCAAGCGGCGAATGCACCAAAAGTTTCAGCGGCAAAACGGTTAACGCGATTAGTCAAGCGTGGTCTTGTTACGAACGAGCGGGATGTGTCGATTGCAGTCATGTTATGTTCCATTATCTATTAGCGATGCGGGGCATCGGAGGTTTGTTTGATGCGTTGTTATGAGGGGCACTTAGGAGGTGAATCGCGACAAAACCAGCACCAAGATTGCATGGGTGATATGCGCTTTCTGCATGTCTGGAGATCGACATAAACTGCTGAAAAAAAGACACAAATTCACCATGCATGGGGCGCGCGATCAGGTCTCGAAATGACGCTAATAGGCGACGTTTTTTCCGTTTTCAGCGCCCCGCATTGCACAAAGTCGTTGGCCTATGTTCGCGTTTTGTGCTATTGGCTCGAAAAAGACCATTAAAAAGGGGCGGTTATGCGGGTTTTGGGGATTGATCCCGGATTGCGGAACATGGGGTGGGGCGTGATCGACATCGTCGGGTCGCGTTTGACACATGTCGCGAACGGGGTGTGTAAATCGACCGGCACAGACCTTGCGCAGCGCCTGTTGCAATTGCATCACCAATTGAGCGAGATCGTCACAACTCATGCCCCCGATGCAGCCGCGGTGGAACAGACCTTCGTGAATAAAGACGGCGCAGGCACCCTGAAACTGGGTCAAGCGCGTGGAATCGCGATGCTCGTGCCCGCCCAAGCAGGGCTGGCGGTGGGTGAATACGCCCCGAACGCGGTGAAAAAAGCCGTCGTTGGTGTGGGCCATGCGGATAAGGCGCAGGTCGCGCATATGGTGCGGTTGCAATTGCCCGGTGTGAACTTGGCCGGACCGGACGCAGCTGACGCCCTTGCTATCGCCATCTGCCACGCGCACCATTTGCAATCAGCGGGCCACCTGACCCGCGCCCTGCAAAAGGCAAGCGCATGATTGGCAAGATTTCCGGACGGATTGATTATCGCACGGCTGATCACGTTCTGATCGACGTGCGCGGTGTCGGGTATGTGGTCTACGTGTCCGAACGTGTCATGGCCGCGTTGCCCGGCAACGGAGAGGTCGCGTCGCTGTTCACCGACTTGCTTGTGCGCGAGGATAACTTGCAGCTGTTCGGGTTCACCACATTGATCGAAAAGGAATGGCACCGCCTGTTGATGGGCGTGCAGGGGATCGGCGCCAAAGCGTCACTTGCGATCCTTGGCACATTGGGCGCCGACGGCGTCAGCCGCGCGATTGCGCTGGGCGACTGGTCGGCGATTGCACGGGCCAAAGGTGTCGGCCCGAAGACTGCGCAAAAGGTTATCCTCGAGCTTAAAGACAAAGCGCATGTTGTCATGGCCATGGGCGGCACGATCTCGCAGGCGCTTGGCGCGGCAACGGCCGACGATGATGCGGTGATCGAAGCGCCCGTAGCATTGCAGCCCAACCATGGCGGCGCTGCACAATCCGACGCGTTGTCGGCCCTGTCAAACCTTGGCTATGCGCCCAGCGATGCCGTGAGCGCCGTGGCACAAGCCGCAAGCACTGATCCGACCGCCGACACCCCCGCCCTGATCCGCGCAGCCTTGAAGCTGTTGGCCCCGAAGGGGTAGGGCGTTGGCATTGCGGTTGAATGATATGCTGAATGCTTCGGTGCTCCAGTTAGATCGGACGTGGATGGACCGTCCTGATACCATAAGGTATGGCCTTAACGCATGAACGAACCTGACCCAGCCCTGCGCCCCGAAACGATGCCCGAAGATCGGGATCGCGCGTTGCGTCCGCAGGTGTTGGACGAGTTTATCGGGCAGGCCGAGGTGCGCGCGAACCTGAAGGTGTTCATCCAAAGCGCCAAGCTGCGCGGCGAGGCTATGGATCACACGCTGTTTCACGGCCCCCCCGGATTGGGCAAGACCACGCTGGCGCAGATCATGGCGCGCGAATTGGGGGTCGGGTTTCGGATGACGTCTGGCCCGGTTCTGGCCAAAGCTGGTGATCTGGCGGCGATCCTGACCAACCTCGAAGCGCGCGATGTGCTGTTTATCGACGAAATCCATCGTCTTAATCCGGCGGTCGAGGAAGTCCTTTATCCGGCACTTGAGGATTTCGAGCTTGATCTGGTGATCGGCGAAGGCCCTGCAGCGCGCACAGTGCGGATCGAATTGCAGCCCTTTACCTTGATCGGGGCGACGACCCGCATGGGCCTGCTGACCACGCCCCTGCGGGATCGCTTTGGCATCCCGACGCGGCTTGAGTTCTATAACGTCAAAGAACTCCACGAGATTGTCGTACGCGGGGCCCGTCTGATGGGGGCGCCTGCCACGCCAGAGGGTGCCCAAGAGATTGCCCGCCGCGCGCGCGGCACGCCCCGTATTGCCGGGCGTCTGTTACGCCGCGTCGTTGATTTCGCTGTGGTCGAAGGTGATGGAACCGTCACACACGCGATCGCTGATCGCGCGCTGACGCGGCTTGGGGTTGATCATCTGGGATTGGACGGGGCGGACCGTCGTTATCTGCGGCTGATCGCCGAGAATTATCAAGGTGGCCCGGTAGGGATCGAAACCTTGTCGGCAGCATTAAGTGAAAGCCGCGATGCGCTGGAAGAGGTGATCGAGCCATTTCTGTTGCAGCAAGGGCTGATCCAGCGCACCCCGCGCGGGCGTATGCTGGCGCAAAAGGCATGGGTGCATTTGGGTTTGGATGTGCCAAGGGCCGGCGATCTGTTTGAATGATCGGGTGAGGACTTTTATGCCTTCGGCGAGGATATTTTTGGCAAGATGATGATGACCCCTGACACAGTTTCACAGTATTTTACGCGTAGGGACGGCAGCTATCTGTTTGCCCGCTGGGGCCGCCCGATTGCGCCGGTTGTATTTGGCGTCGATGAGGCGGCACTGCCGACCCTGAAAGGCGCAATTGCGGCTGTGGTGGCTATGGCGGGTCATGAGATGGCCGAGACTGACCCCGAGTTGGGGGTCAATCTGATGCTGTTCTTTTGTGCTGATTGGGATGAATTGCCCGCCGTTAAGGACTTGGACCGTTTGGTGCCGGAACTGGCTGATCTTGTCGTGCGCCTTAAGTCGGCAGATGCCAATCAATACCGAATTTTCCGGTTTGACGCGGCGGGTGCGATCAAGGCCTGTTTTGTGTTTCTGCGGATGGATCAACATCTGGCGGCGGTGGCTGCTGATACCCTCGCACTGTCACAAGCGGTGCAAAGCGTTCTGTTGTGGTCGGACGCCGCGTTTCGGGATCAATCCCCGCTGGCGCTGCTTGAGGGTGAAACGGCGGTGATCCGCCCCGAAGTGGGCGCGTTGATCCGTGCGAGTTATGATCCGGTGATGCCTGCGATGGCGCAGGATCCGTCCCATGCGTTGCGGCTGGCGGCACGGATGCAAATTGCGCTGGAATAGGGCAGTCTCATGAACCGACTTCGCGGCCTGGACCTTGCCCGATACCTTGCCTTTGTTGGCATGGTGATCGTAAATTTCAAAATGGCGATGGGGGTGCAAGGCGATAGCGGGTTTGCAGCCCTGATCGGTCATTTGCTTGAAGGGCGCGCGGCGGCGACGTTTGTCGTGCTGGCTGGTATCGGCCTTGGGTTGGCGGCGGCGCGATCGGATTATGGGGCGACCCTGCGCGTCATCCTGCGCCGCGCGGCTTTCCTGCTGGTGATCGGCTTGCTGAATTCGCTGATCTTTGATGCGGATATTCTACATTACTATGCCTTCTATTTCTTGTTTGGCGCGCTTTTGATCGGGCTTAGTACGCGGCAATTGATCGGGTCGATTATTGGATTGAACGTTGTGTTTGTCGTGATGATCCTAAGCCTGAACTATGATGCGGGCTGGGATTGGAGTGCGCTGACCTATGCCAATTTCTGGACGCCTGTGGGGTTCATCCGCAATCTGTTCTTTAATGGCTGGCATCCGATCATCCCGTGGCTAGCGTTTTTGTTGGTTGGCATCGTCTTGGCGCGGCTCGATCTGGGTGCACGCAAGATCCAAATACAGCTGATCGCCTGGGGCGCTGGCGCGGTTGCGTTGGCCGAAGGATTATCGCTTGTCCTGCAACCTGTCATGGCAGCAATTGATCCTGAACTGGCCGTGCTGGTCTTGACTGCGCCTGTGCCGCCGATGCCACTCTATATGTTGGCGGGGACGGGGGTGGCGCTGGTTGTGACGGGGCTGTGCTTGCGCGGGGCGGACCGGTTGGAAGCGGTCGGGGTGCTGGGTTTCGTGACACCTGCGGGGCGCCAGACGCTCACTCTCTATATTGCGCATATTCTGATAGGCATGGGCACGCTCGAGGCAATGGGCCGGCTGGGTGGGCAAACCGCAGGGCAGGCGCTGGCTGCAGCGCTGGTGTTCTGTTTGTCTGCGACGGTCTATGCGTGGATCTGGGCGCGTGTTTTTAAACGCGGCCCAATCGAAGCGGTTATGCACAAACTGGCCGGATAAGGACTGTATCAATGACCCATAGCCACAAAATCCGCGTCTATTACGAAGATACCGATCTGGCCGGCATCGTCTATTACGCGAATTATCTGAAATTCATCGAGCGTGGGCGGTCTGAATGGGTGCGTGATCTTGGGATTGATCAGGTGGCGATGAAACAGGACGACGGCATTGTTTTTGCCGTCCGCCGGATTGAGGCAGATTATCTGGCCCCTGCAAAATTTGATGATGAACTGCTGGTCGAAACTCGCGTAGAGGCTGTTTTTGGTGCCAGTTTGGTGCTGAACCAAGATGTAACACGGGCGGGGCAGGTGTTGTTTTCTTGCGTTGTGACCCTTGTCGCGCTGAATGAAAGCGGTGCCCCTGTGCGGCTTCCAGCGAACTTCCGCCGAAATTTGCGCTGAAATCTGCGCCAAAACGAAAGCGTGACACCTGTTTGGATGGATTTCCCCTGTGAATTACGATAGCTGCTAGTGCAATCAGAGGCGAAATCGCCCGAAACCAAAGAGCAGGCAAATGGAAGCAGCAACCGACTTTACCATGTGGGCCTTGTTTGCCCGCGCGACCCTTATCGTCAAATTCGTCATGATTATGTTGGTTCTTGCATCTATCTGGTGCTGGGCCGTGATCATCGACAAGTGGATGCAATACCGCAAAGCCCGTGCCGAAGCGGCCGTTTTTGACCGTGCGTTCTGGTCTGGCGAGCCGCTGGATGCGTTGTTTGACAAGATCGGCGCGCAGCCCAAGGGCCAATCCGAAAAGATATTCGCCGCAGGAATGCTGGAATGGCGACGCAGTCATCGCCAGGATGGTGGGCTGATTGCTGGTGCGCAGGCGCGCATTGATCGCAGTATGGATGTGGCGATTGCCAAGGAAGCGGGTCATTTGCAAAAGGGTTTGCCAGTGTTAGCAACCGTGGGGTCGACCGCTCCGTTTGTAGGTCTGTTCGGCACAGTCTGGGGCATCATGAACGCCTTTATCGAGATTGCAGAGCAGCAGAATACCTCGCTCGCGGTTGTGGCCCCCGGTATTGCCGAGGCGCTGTTGGCCACCGGGTTGGGTCTGTTGGCCGCGATCCCTGCCGTTATTTTTTACAACAAGCTGAGTGCGGACAGCGACCGGATCGTCAGCGGCTACGAGGCCTTTGCCGACGAATTTGCCACGATCCTTAGCCGCCAATTGGATTCCTAAGCCATGGCCGCCGGAGTTATCAAACCGGACGATGGGGGTGGCACACGTCGCCGCCGCCGCCGCACCCGCCGCACCCAGCCGATGGCTGAAATCAACGTCACGCCTTTTGTTGACGTGATGCTGGTGTTGTTGATCATCTTTATGGTTGCAGCCCCTTTGCTGACCGTGGGTGTGCCTGTTCAATTGCCAGAAACGGCAGCCAACGCCTTGCCGTCCGAGGAGGAGGAGCCCCTAACTGTGACCCTCACCGCAGAAGGTATGTTGCTGATCCAGAACACGGAAACGCCCGAAGCTGATTTGATCTCTCGTTTGCAGGGCATCGCCGCGGAACGTGACAGCGACCGGATCTACCTGCGCGCGGATGGGGCCAATGCATGGAACCGCGTGGCGCAGGTTATGGGCGCGCTGAATGCCGCAGGATTTAACAACATCGGGCTGGTGACGGATATCGGTGGCCCTGCGTTTGACGGGTCAGACGGGTAGCAATCACATGAGTGTCGGCACAACCATATCAGGTGTTGGACATGCGGCGCTGGTTGGCTGGCTCATCCTTGGATGGGGCCTGCAATCAGACCCGTTGCCATTTGAGGTGACCGAGGTGTCGATCGTATCAGGCGCACAATTCGCAGCCCTGACCCAAGGCGTGCAGCCCGATCAGCCGGGCGCAACGCCGGTCACGCCTGATGCGCCCGTCATTGATAAAACACCCCCCGCGCCATTGGCTGATACTCCGCCCGAAGTGGCAACGCCGCCCCAGCACGTCATTCCACCCGCGCAAGAAGACGCACCGGTCGCGCCCGTTTTGGCGCCGCCGCCACAAGCCGAAGTCAGCGATGTACCGCCCGAGATCCCGCTCGATCAGGCAACGATTGTGACGCCGCCCCCGTCAACCGAATTGGGCGCGTCCCTCAACCCCAAACCACGCCCAGCGCCCCGTATCGCGCCGCAAGCGATCGCGCCGCCCGCCGAAGACGTAGCCGTGGCCGAGGTTGACCAAACTGCACCCAACCCTGACGCGGAACCTGCCCAAGATGTTACCGAAGTTGACAAGACAACGGCGCAAGAAGAAGCCGCGCCCGAGATCGTGACCGAGGCGGAAACGCCAGCGGCCGCACCGGAGCGGTCCCTGCGTCCGAAAACGCGACCCAACCGTCCGGCGGCGCCTGCTGTTGATGCCCAAACCCAAACCGCCACGGCCCCTGCTGCTGCTGATGCCCAAACCCAAACCGCCACGGCCCCTGCTGCTGCTGATGCCACCTCTGCCGCTGTTGCAGCAGCGCTTGCTGCCGCGACCCAAGTCGCGACCCAAGCCCCGCAACCTGGCAATCAGGGCGGTGGCGAGCTGAGCACGGATGCCAAAAACGGCTTTCTGCGCCAGATCGGCTTATGCTGGAATGTTGGCAATGCCGGCACCGATGTCTTGAACACTGTCGTGACGGTAGGTTTCAGCATGACCCAGGACGGCAAGCCTGATAGCAACTCGCTCCGGCTTGTGTCATTTACAGGCGGTACGCAGGCTTCGGCTGATATTGCCTATCAAATCGCGAGACGTGCTGTGATTAGATGTACCGGTGAAGGCTATGATCTACCAAGCGATCAGTTTGAGACGTGGCGAAATATTGAATTGACCTTTAATCCAGAGAGAATGAGGACAAGATGATTGTGCGTTTGTTGACCATCCTTGCCGTGCTGATGCTTGGCACACAGGCCATTGCCCAAGCCCCGCTTCGGCTTGAACTATCAGAAGGCGTGATTGAACCGCTGCCCTTTGCGGTGCCGATCTTTCAAGCGGAAGTCGCCGGATCAGAACAAATGGCCGCCGACATCAGTCGCCTTGTGGCCGAGGATTTGATTGGGACGGGCCTGTTTCGGCAAATTCCCGCCAGCGCTTTCATCAGCCAGCATGCCAGCTTTACGCAGGCCGTCGCCTTTGCCGATTGGCGCGCGATCAATGCGCAGGCGCTTGTGACAGGTGCCGTGGCGGTGAACGGCGCGCAGATTATCGTAAAGTTCCGTGTTTATGACGTTTTCACAGGGACCGAATTGGGCGAGGGGCTGCAATTTGTCGGCACAACAGATAGCTGGCGGCGTATGGCGCATAAAGTGGCCGATGCCGTCTATAGCCGGATCACGGGCGAGGCAGGCTATTTCGATAGCCGCGTTGTTTATGTGTCCGAAACCGGCCCCAAGGATAACCGCGCCAAACGTTTGGCGATCATGGATTTTGATGGCGCGAACGTGCAGTTTCTGACCGACAGTAGCGCGATTGTGCTGGCACCACGGTTTTCGCCCACCGGCGATCGCGTGCTTTATACCAGTTATGAAAGCGGTTTCCCGCGTATCAACGTGCTTGATGTGGCCAACGTCGGGCGACAGCAATTGACCACGCAACCGGGCGAAATGGCCTTTTCCCCAAGGTTCGCGCGCGATGGGCGGCAGGTGATCTATAGCCTTGCCAATGGTGGCAACACAGACATTTGGCGCACGGACCTGACAACTGGGCAACACAGCCGTCTGACCAGCGCACCGAGCATCGAAACCGCGCCCAGCTTTTCGCCCGATGGCACGCAGATCGTGTTTGAAAGTGACCGCAGCGGCAACCAACAGATCTATATTATGCCGGCAAGTGGTGGCGAGCCGCGCCGCATTTCCTTTGGCGAAGGGCGCTATGGCAGCCCCGTGTGGTCACCGCGCGGTGACCTGATTGCGTTCACCAAACAAAACGCGGGCCGTTTTCATATTGGTGTGATGCGCACGGATGGCAGCGAAGAACGCCTGCTCACGGCCTCGTTCTTGGACGAGGGACCTACATGGTCCCCGAACGGGCGTGTGATCATGTTTTCCCGCGAAACCCAAGGTGTGGATGGCGCATCGTCAATCTATTCGGTGGATATAACGGGGCGTAATCTGCGCCGCTTAGCAACCAACGGCGGCGCATCTGATCCGTCGTGGGGGCCGTTGCAACCCTGATAGGGCCAATCCACAGGCCCAAAGCACACGGACGTGATTCCCATAACCCGATAGCCATGCTACAAACGCGCAAGAAGAACGCGCACAAAGCCATACAGGACAGTGACATGAACACCTTTATCAAAGCAGCCTTGCTGATTGCGGGCATTTCCATTTCGGCCTGCACCAATGCAGACCGTTTCGACAATACCGACACCGTTGATCTGACCGGCGGTGCTGGCGTGACAACGGGCGCGCTTGGCGATGCAAGCGATCCGCGCAGCCCGCAGTATTTCAACCAGACAGTTGGCGACCGTGTGTTGTTCGTCGTCGACAGCTCAAGCTTGACCGCGGCTGGCATGGCCACGCTGGACGGGCAGGCGCAGTGGTTGATGACCAATTCTGACTATCTGGCGGTGATCGAAGGCCACGCGGATGAGCAGGGCACGCGCGAATATAACCTCGCACTGGGCGCACGTCGCTCCAACGCCGTGCGTGAATATCTTATTTCCAAAGGTATCCCATCGTCACGCATTCGCACGCTTAGCTATGGTAAAGAGCGCCCGATTGCGGTTTGTTCGCAAGAAAGCTGCTATGAGCAAAACCGCCGTGCGGTGACGATCATCTCGATCGCGCAAACCAGCTAGGCTGAACGACGAAGGGGGACAGGATGGTCCGTTTCAAAAGATGGGTTGCGGTTGTGGCGCTTACTGCGATTGCAGGCGGCGTTGTAGCACAAGACCGGGCGCAGACCTTGGCGGATATCCGTCAGGAACTGGCTGTGCTTTATATGGACATCCGAACCCTCAAAGTTGAACTTTCGACAACTGGCGCGCCTTCGGGCGGGGCGGTTGGCAATTCTCCGCTTGAGCGTCTTACCGCGATCGAGGCCGAGTTGCAGCGCCTGACATCAGCCACTGAACAGCTTGATTTTCGCGTGGGCCGGATCACCGCTGACGGGACCAACCGCATTGGCGATCTGGAATTTCGGCTGTGCGAATTAGAAGATGGCTGCGATATCGGCGCGCTGGGCGACACGCCCTCGCTTGGCGGGGTTGATGCCGAACCCACGGGGCCCGGTCCGATTGCCCCCCCGCCCAGTGGCGGACCTGCACTAGCGATCGGCGAACAGACTGATTTTGAGCGGGCGCAGGAGGCGCTCGCTTCGGGTGACTTTCGCGGCGCCGCTGACCAGTTTGCGGCCTTTACCACGTCCTATCCGGGTGGACCGCTAGCGGGACAGGCACATTTCTATCGTGGCGAGGCACTGATCGGTCTTGGTGAAACGACCAATGCTGCGCGCGCCTATCTGGACAGCTTTTCGGGTGAACCCGATGGCCCGGTTGCTGCGGACGCGCTTTATAGGCTTGGCAAGTCACTTGGTGCGATTGGTCAAACGCAGGATGCTTGCATTACGTTGGCCGAAGTCGCTGTGCGCTTTCCCGGCCAACCGGCGGTGATTGCAGCGCAATCAACAATGCTTAACCTCGGCTGTTCGTGACCGCGCAAACGCTTGATCAGCAGTTTGCGGGGGCGATGGGCAGCCTGTTTGGCCCCGATTTTCCCGACACTGTTGGCCTTGCCGTATCTGGCGGTGGCGATTCCATGGCGATGCTGGTGCTTGCGCACAATTGGGCGCGCGTCTGGGGCGTGGGTCTGCGGGTCGCTACAGTGGACCATGACCTGCGCGATGGATCAGCAGCTGAGGCTGCGATGGTCGCGGCCGAATGTGCGCAGTTGGGACATCCACATGATACGTTGAAATGGCAGAGTTGGGACGGGCAGGGCAACCTGCAAGACGCCGCACGGCGCGCGCGATTGCGGCTGATTGGTGAGTGGCGCGCTGATCTTCGCTACGTTCTAATGGGCCACACCCGCGATGATCTGGCCGAGACGTTCCTGATGCGTGTGCAACGCGGGTCGGGTGTTGATGGGTTGGCGGCGATGGCGTCGCGGCGCGACGTGCCCGAAGGGTTCACAATTGTTCGTCCCTTGCTGGGAATGGCGCGCGCTGATCTGCGCCACTACCTGCACGTGTTAAAAATGCCGTGGGCGGATGACCCAAGCAATGATGACCCGCAGTTTGCACGAGTCAAAGTGCGTCAAGCCATGGCCGCGCTTGATCTTGATACGGATCGGCTTGCTGACACGGCGCAGGCGCTGTCTTTGGCGCGCGAGGCGCTTCAAGCCCGCGCGCTGGATGTGGCGGGACGTGTCGTTCACGTGCAGCAAGGCGATGTGGTTTTGGACCGCGACGGGATGGCAGGGGTAGAACGCGAAACGCAACTGCGCCTGCTTGCCGCATCGGTGCAATATGTCGCCTCAAATCCCTACCGCCCACGCCGAGCGCCGCTGGACAGTACCCTTGATACGGTTTTGGCAGGTGGCACGGCGACCCTACATGGTGCGCTACTCGCAGCGAAAGGCGCGCAGATCGTGGTGACACGGGAACTGGCCGCAGTGGCAAAGCTGACAGCGCCAAGCGATGAAATATGGGATAATCGCTGGCAGATAATCGGCCCGCATGCGCCCGATCTTGCTATTCGCGCCCTTGGCGACGCGATCACAGACTGTCCTGATTGGCGTAAAACAGGGCTGTCGCGCGCCTCTCTCATGTCGTCACCTGCCGTTTGGCGGGGGCAAACACTGATTTGTGCCCCAATTGCAGGCTACAATCCCGTTTGGACAGCGCGGATTGTCGCGGATTTCCAATCCTTTCTGGTTTCGCATTGAACTAAGCCGCAAGGTCTCTATTTTAGACGGGTGGCCCGTCGCGACTCTCGCTCAAGGGCCAAACCTACGTTTAGGAGATTTGCCTTGGGCAACGCGCGAAATCTGGCCGTTTGGGCCGTCATGTTCCTGCTAATACTGGCTTTGTTCAATCTGTTCAGCAGCGGAACGGGGACCACGGCGGCAAACGCCAAGAATTATTCCGATTTTGTAACGGCTGTTGAAAACGGTATGGTTGCTAATGCAACGCTTGATGGCGAACAAATCCGCTATCGCGGCACGGACGGTCGGGATTATGTCGTGATCAAACCCGCTGACGCCGAGGTCACCAACCTGTTGATCAACAACAACGTGCCAACCACAGCGAAAAGCCAGCAAACCAACGGCTTTACGACTTTCCTGATGAGCTTGCTGCCGTTCCTTCTGCTGATTGGTGTCTGGATTTATTTCATGAACCGGATGCAGGGAGGCGGCAAAGGCGGGGCGATGGGTTTTGGAAAATCGAAGGCCAAGCTGCTGACCGAAAAGCAAGGCCGCGTCACCTTTGACGAGGTTGCGGGCATTGATGAAGCCAAGGAAGAGCTGGAAGAAATCGTTGAATTCCTTCGCAACCCGCAGAAATTTAGCCGCCTGGGTGGCAAGATTCCCAAAGGCGCGCTGCTTGTCGGCCCTCCTGGCACGGGTAAAACGCTGCTGGCCCGCGCAATTGCTGGCGAAGCCGGTGTGCCGTTCTTCACGATTTCAGGCTCCGATTTCGTCGAAATGTTCGTTGGTGTGGGTGCATCGCGTGTCCGCGACATGTTTGAACAGGCCAAAAAGAACGCGCCTTGTATTGTGTTTATCGACGAAATTGACGCCGTGGGCCGCTCGCGTGGGGCTGGCTACGGTGGCGGTAACGACGAACGCGAACAGACATTGAACCAGCTTCTGGTTGAAATGGACGGTTTTGAAGCCAACGAAGGCATCATCATCGTCGCTGCGACCAACCGCCCTGATGTTCTAGATCCCGCATTACTGCGTCCGGGCCGCTTTGACCGTCAGGTACAGGTGCCCAATCCCGATATCAAAGGGCGTGAAAAGATCTTGTTGGTGCATGCGCGCAAAGTGCCGCTCGGCCCGGATGTGGACCTGCGTATCATTGCCCGTGGCACACCTGGTTTTTCCGGTGCTGACTTGGCGAACCTTGTGAACGAAAGTGCACTGACGGCTGCCCGTATTGGCCGCCGTTTCGTGACCATGCATGATTTCGAATCCGCCAAAGATAAGGTCATGATGGGCGCTGAACGTCGCTCCATGGTCATGACCGAGGATGAGAAAAAGCTGACCGCCTATCACGAAGCTGGTCACGCGGTTGTAGGTCTGAACGTGCCACAACATGATCCGATCCATAAGGCAACAATCATCCCGCGCGGTCGTGCGTTGGGTCTGGTGTTGTCGTTGCCGGAACGCGATCAACTGTCGGTCAGCTACACCAAATATACCTCAAAAATCGCTATGGCGATGGGCGGGCGCGTGGCCGAAGAACTGATCTTTGGCAAAGAAAACGTGACCTCGGGTGCTTCGAGCGACATTCAGCAGGCGACACGCATTGCCCGCGCGATGGTGACCCAATTTGGCTATGCCGACGAGTTGGGCTTTGTGGATTATGCCAACGAGCAATCCTCGCAACTTGGCCCTTACGGTGGCGGCACGAGCCATTCTGCCGACACCCAAAAGATCATTGACGATAAGGTTAAAGAGATCATCGATACTGGCTATAAGACTGCCAAGCGCATCCTGACCGAAAAGAACGATGAACTTGAGCGTCTTGCCAAAGGTCTGTTGGAATACGAAACCCTCACCGGAAACGAGATCGCCAAAGTGATCGCGGGCGAGGCGTTGAACCGTGGCGATGATGCCGACGATGCCCCACCATCTGGTGGCAGCTCGATCACGTCGGTCCCCAAGACCAAGCCGAAAAAGCCGAAATCTAATGGCGGGTTGGAGCCAGAACCAACCGCCTAAGGCCAAGACACCATTTGGAAAGCCCCGACGCCGCACTGGCCTCGGGGCTTTTTCTTTCACAGGTTTAGGGTTGCAGCTTGCAGTGACGCCCTGCATTTTGCGCACACCTCATCAGGAGCCCGCAGATGCCCGCATTGAAAGCCACCGACATGATCGCCACCGTAACGTGGTTGGGCGCACTGCGCAGCGACGATCGCACCGCGCTCATGTCCGACCCTGCCCATAACTTTGATCTTACGTTTGACGGCATCGTGGGCGCGTTTCACGCCGGCCTGACCCGTCCGTCATGCAGCCGCGTGTCGTCGCAATATCCCAAAGGCACGCCGATCAAGAACGAACGCCAGCTGAGCATCGTGAGCGAAGAAGAACTGGCCGAGATCGCCGCGATCATGGGCGTGGACAGCATTGACCCCGCGCGCCTTGGGGCGACGATGGTCGTTCGCGGCATTCCTGATTTCACGCATGTGCCGCCCTCGTCGCGCCTGCAAGCACCCAGCGGCGCGACCGTGGTTGTTGATATGGAAAACCGCCCCTGCATCTTTCCCGCCAAATCGCTTGAGGTGTCGCATCCGGGAAAAGGCAAAGAGTTCAAACCCGCCGCTGCCGAAAAGCGCGGCGTGACCGCCTGGGTCGCCGCAGAAGGGCGCGTGGTTGTTGGCGATACGCTGACGCTACACATTCCCGATCAGCGGGCATGGGCGCCCTAGGCGCCGCTCATTTGTCGTCCGACGATTCCGGTAGGCAAAATGTCGCAATCGCTTCCCAACTGCGCTGCGCGGGCGCGTATAGCGGAGGCAACGAAATGCGGGCCGCCGCCCGATGACAGGGAACACAACACCATGAGCTATAAGTCCGACATCGAAATCGCCCGCGAGGCCAAAAAACGCCCGATCCAAGAGATCGGCGCAAAGCTGGGAATTGGCAGCGACGATCTGCTGCCCTACGGCCACGACAAAGCCAAGGTTTCGCAGTCGTTCATCAACTCGGTCCAAGGCAACAAGAACGGCAAGTTGATCCTTGTCACAGCGATCAACCCGACCCCTGCTGGCGAAGGCAAGACTACCACGACCGTCGGTCTGGGTGACGGATTGAACCGCATCGGCAAGAAAGCAGCCGTTTGTATCCGCGAGGCATCCTTGGGGCCGAACTTTGGCATGAAGGGTGGGGCTGCTGGCGGTGGTTATGCGCAGGTTGTGCCGATGGAGGACATGAACCTCCATTTCACCGGCGACTTCCACGCGATCACATCCGCACATTCGCTGCTATCGGCGATGATAGACAACCACATCTATTGGGGTAACGAGCTTGATATCGACACCCGCCGCGTTGTCTGGCGTCGCGTTGTTGATATGAACGACCGCGCGCTGCGCAATATCACCTGTAGCCTTGGCGGCGTTGCAAACGGTTTCCCGCGCGAGGCCGGTTTTGACATCACCGTTGCATCCGAAGTTATGGCGATCCTGTGTTTGGCCAATAACCTCAAGGACTTGCAGCAGCGCCTTGGTGATATGATCGTTGCCTATCGCCGTGATCGCAGCCCCGTTTTTGCCCGTGACATCAAGGCCGATGGCGCGATGACTGTGCTGTTGAAAGACGCGATGCAGCCCAACCTTGTGCAGACGCTGGAAAACAATCCGGCCTTTGTGCACGGTGGCCCGTTCGCCAACATCGCGCATGGTTGCAACTCGGTCATTGCGACGACCACGGCTCTGAAAATCGCGGATTTTGTCGTGACCGAGGCCGGCTTTGGCGCCGATCTGGGCGCTGAAAAATTCATGAACATCAAGTGCCGCAAAGCGGGTCTTGCACCTGACTGCGTAGTGCTGGTCGCGACTGTGCGCGCGATGAAGATGAACGGCGGCGTGGCCAAGGCTGATCTGGGAGCGGAAAACGTTGACGCGGTAAACTCCGGTTGTGCCAACTTGGGGCGCCACATTGGGAACCTGAAATCCTTTGGCGTGCCTGTGGTCGTTGCGATCAACCATTTTGTCACCGACACCGATGCCGAAGTGCAGGCCGTCAAGGACTACGTCAAAACCCAAGGCTCAGAGGCGATCCTGTCGCAGCACTGGGAGCATGGATCAAAAGGGTCCGAAGCACTTGCGACCCGCGTCGCCGAAATTGCCGAAAGCGGTATCAGCGCCTTTGCCCCGATCTACCCCGACGAGATGTCACTGGTGAACAAGATTCAAACCATTGCCAAGCGGATTTACCACGCGGACGAAGCCTTGATGGATCAAAAGATCCGCGATCAGCTGAAGCTGTGGGAAGATCAAGGTTATGGTCATTTGCCGGTCTGTATGGCGAAAACGCAGTATTCGTTCAGCACCGATCCAACCCTGCGCGGCGCGCCGACTGGGTTCTCGGTTCCTGTGCGTGAAGTGCGTCTATCTGCCGGTGCCGGTTTCGTGGTCGTCGTCTGCGGCGAGATCATGACGATGCCGGGCTTGCCCCGCGTGCCGTCTGCCGAGAACATACACCTCAATGACGATGGCCAGATCGAAGGCTTGTTCTAAGTAATGCGAGGTGGGGGGAAGCCCCCACCCTGCGACCCCATCTGCCCCAAGCGAGAGTTCATATGTCAGCAACAGTCATCGATGGAAAAGCCTTTGCCGCAACGGTGCGTCAGAAAGTCGGCGGCCACGTTGCCCGCTTGAAAGAAGAACACGGGATCACGCCAGGTCTGGCCGTGGTGCTGGTGGGCGAAGACCCCGCAAGCCAGGTCTACGTGCGCTCCAAGGGTAAGATGACGCTCGAGGTCGGAATGGCCTCTTACGAACACAAGCTGGAAATTGATACCAGTGAGGCAGACTTGCTGGCCCTAATTGCCCAGCTGAATGCTGATCCGAAAATTCACGGTATCCTTGTGCAATTACCACTTCCTCCTCATCTGGATAGCGATCTGGTGATCAATGCGATTGATCCGGCCAAGGACGTTGACGGCTTTCACATTTCCAATGTGGGCCTGCTGGGCACCGGGCAGAAATCAATGGTGCCTTGCACGCCGCTGGGCTGTCTGATGATGTTGCGCGACCACCACGGCAGCCTGTCTGGTATGAACGCGGTTGTGATTGGGCGCAGCAATATCGTCGGCAAGCCGATGGCTAATTTACTGCTGGGCGATAGCTGCACCGTGACTATCGCGCACAGCCGCACCAAGGATTTACCAGGCGTTGTGCGACAGGCTGACATTGTTATCGCCGCTGTTGGTCGCCCCGAAATGGTGATCGGTGACTGGATCAAACCGGGCGCGACGGTGATTGATGTGGGCATCAACCGCATCGATAAACCCGAAGGCGGCACCCGCCTTGTGGGTGATGCAGAATATGCAAGTTGCGCCGCGGTTGCGGGTGCGATTACGCCCGTTCCCGGCGGTGTTGGACCAATGACGATTGCCTGCCTTCTGGCCAATACAATCACCGCCTGTTGCCGCGCGAATGGGCTGGCAGAACCCGAGGGCCTTACAGTCTAACGTTGCCGCATTAACCAATCTGTATCGTATTTGGGGGTTTCCAATTACATTGCGTATTGCGAAACGAATTGCGCGTGTTTCGTACGAGGAGTGATCGGGTTAGCGCAGGTTTATCGGACGATGGCAGCCGCGCTGTGCATTTCGGTTCTGCGACATCTGTATCTCGCGCATGGCGAACGGGCCATTACTTCGATCCAGCCGCGCCTGCTTGACTGGATCGACGGACACGACAGGTCATCCGTGGTGCGGTACTGTGAGCGATCATTGCGTCGAGGTAGCGCTGTCAGGCGGCGCGATCTAACGCATTTTGATGCGGTTTGCGGACACAATAAACGAATTTTCTGGATGTGACGGGTTTTGCGTACCGGCGATGGTGCCATTGTCCCCATCGGGCCAAAATATCGAGCAAATTTGGTGAACGCCGTGTTATTGTCGTCCTAAGCGCGCAACAGGAAGCGGCACAGCAATTGCACGCGGGCCGGTCAGAACAGCAATTGCAGGCCGGGTCATCAAAGTGTTGAGCACAGGCGACGTCGCTGACAGCCCACCAGTATAAGCCCCAAATGCGGGCATGATGATCTGCGCGTGATCAATAAGAAAACAGGCGCGCGCACCTGCTTGGGTGCCGCGAATCGACAACTTCGGATGATAATGCCCCGATATTTCACCCCGCGCGCCTGCCTGTGCGATATGGCGAAAGGTGAGCGGGCCGTCCCGCAACTCTGCGCGATGTGTCCCGCCTATATCAACGGGACCGGGGTCGTGATTTCCTTCAATCCAAATCCAATCGCGTCCCGCCTGCAAGCGCATGATCCAGTCTCGCGCTGCAGCTTCAAGTGATGCCGGCACGTCAAGATCGTCAAAGCTGTCGCCAAGACAAATCACAACCTGTGGGTCTGTTGCAAAAATAGCCGATTCCAGCCGGGCAAGGGTCTCGCGGGTCTCGTAGGGGGGCAGCATGGTACCGCCGCGCCGCGCGATCCTGTCGGATTTTCCCAGATGCAGATCCGACACCACCAACGCGCGCGCACTTTCAAGAAAAAGTGCCCCTGATGCCATCGCCCGCAACTCGGTACCGCAAAAGCTGAAATCATAGCCGGTCATGCCTTGTCCAACCCTGCCGCGGCCATCATGCGCGCGGCCTCCTCCTCAAGCAGTCTCTCGCGTCCGGCTCCGGCGATGGGGACACGCCCAACCTCAAGGAGCATGGGTGCCGCAAGGGGTGTCACGCGATCAAGTGCGACATGGTCAATCCGCCCATCGGTGCGCCGTAACATCTGTTCGATCCGGTCAAAGTCAACCAAACCGCGCAGCGCTTCTTCGCGGGTGATCCGCATCATCAAATGGTCGGGGTCGTATTTTTGAAGGGTATCATAGAGAATATCGCTGGAAAACGTGGCCTGCCGTCCAGATTTGCGGGCTTGCGGGAGGTTGCGCTCAATCAGTCCGGCAATCGTAGCCGAGGCGCGAAAGGTCTTTTTCATCACCGCATTGCCACCAAGCCAGTTTTCCAGACCGTCATGCAAGGCTGCGGGCACGAACAGCGGGGCAGGGTCGCTGACAGGGTCCAGCCCCCAGATCAACGTCGCATAATCCGTGGCCACAAACCCCATCGGATGCAGGCCCGCCGCTTCCATCCGCTGGGTCACGATCAGGCCTAATGTGCGCTGTGCGTTGCCGCCCGCAAAGCCGTAAGCGCAGGTGTAATGCCGCCCGTCATGTGGAAAAGTTTCCACCAGAATGCGATCCGCCTCGGGCAGTTTCGAAATATCACGCTGCAATGCCAGCCATTCGGCAGTTGGGCGGGGGAGTTCGGGCCAGCTGTCTTGTTGAAACATCGCCAGAATGCGCGCCGAAAGCTGCGTCGACGTGGCGAACTTCGTGCCCGAAAAGGTCGCGACTTTGGGCGTCTTGTCCGCGCGGCGCGATACCTCGACTGTCATCTCGCGCAGGCCCTCATGGCGCACGATCTGCCCGCCGATCAGGAAGGTATCGCCAACGCTCAAGGACGCAGCAAAGCTCTCCTCGACTTCGCCCAATACTTTACCACCGCGCCCGCGAAATCGCACCTTAAGCGTATCAGTATCCTGAATTGTGCCAATATTCATGCGGATACGCTGGGCCGTGCGGGGATCACGCAGATGCCACAGCCCGTCGGTCTGTTTCAGCCGTTGCCATTTGTCATAGACCCGCAAGGCATACCCGCCCGTTGCACAAAAATCCAAACAGTCGTCAAACTGCGCCCGACTTATGGCGCGATACGCACCGACACTGCGCACTTCATCCAGCAGCGCGCGCTCATCGAACGGTCCGGCACAGGCACGGATCAAGATATGCTGGCACAGCACATCGCGCGGTCCGGCCCCCTTGGGATCGCCATCCAGATCATGGGCTTTTGCCGCAGCGAGGGCTGCGACACATTCCACCACTTCAAAGCGGTTCGCAGGAACCAGCAGCGCCTTTGAAGGGGCATTGTAGCGATGATTGGCCCGCCCGATCCGCTGCACTAACCGTTTGACGTTCTTGGGTGCACCGATCTGGATCACAAGGTCAACGTCCCCCCAATCAATCCCCAAGTCCAGACTGCCAGTGCAAACGATACCGCGCAATTCACCACGCACCATGGCAGCTTCAACGCCCGCGCGCTGGGCGCGGTCCAAACTACCATGATGGATACCGATAGGCAGGTTGTCGGCATTGGCTAGCCAAAGGTTGTGAAAGAAAATCTCGGCCTGCGCGCGGGTATTGTGGAAAATCAACGTGGTGCGATGGGCCGCGACCTGCTCCAGAACTTCGGCAATCGCATATTTCCCACCACCACCCGACCACGGCGGCGGGGTCGCGGTGGTCAACATTGCGATGTCAGGGTCGGGGCCGGGATCGGCGTTAATGATGGTGCATGGATCTGGGTGGCAGGCCAATTCGCGGGCAATCGCATCCGGATCCTCGACCGTGGCCGACAGCCCCACACGACGAAGACCTGGCGCAAGTGTCTGCAATCGCGACACGGCCAGCATCAGTTGATCCCCGCGTTTGCTTTCCGACAGGGCGTGCACCTCGTCGATCACAACCCGCTTTAGCCCCGCAAAAATACGCGGTGCATCTTCGTAGCTGATCAGCAGGGCAAGCGACTCTGGCGTGGTCAGCAGAATGTGCGGCGGGTCAGCGCGTTGGCGGCGTTTGCGAGTGTAAGTGGTATCGCCGGTGCGGTCCTCAACGCGGATCGGCAGTTCCAATTCCGCGATGGGCACGCCCAGATTGCGACGAATGTCAGCGGCCAGCGCCTTAAGCGGGCTGACATACAACGTATGCAATCCGTCATGATTTCCGCTCGCCAGTTCCACCAAAGACGGCAAGAATCCCGCCAGCGTTTTACCACCCCCCGTGGGCGCGATCAGCAACAAGGCCGGTGCGTCGGCACGCTCCAGCATCTGGCACTGATGCGGGTGTAGGGACCAGCCGCGCTTGGTGAACCAGTTTTCAAAATGAGGCGGTAAAGAGGGCATGTGCCCAAAGTGGCCAAGACCGCAGCGCGTTCAAGTCCAATCGGCTTCTTGTGTTCAGAAATACTCTGGGGTCTGGTCTGAAACCCCAGCCGGTCGGACTGGCATCGCCCGTCCCAAACCGCTCTAGTGGATAATTTCTTCTTCTTTGACGAACATGTTTGCCCAGGCGCGATCAATCAAATCAGGGGACATTTGATAGGGTATCCCTTCGAATTCACAAATCGCGATCATCTGGTCGATCAAAAAGATCGGCTGATAGTTGGCATAGATATTCTCGATCGTTGGGTACTTTTTCTTAAGCAGATGGACCAACGCGCTTTCGTCCAGCGGCATCTTGCGTTTACGTGCGACCATCGCAAAGATTTTCAGGAAATCCTCTTGTTCGGGTCCATCGATTTTTATTTTGAAAAAGATCCGGCGCAGGGCGGCTCTGTCGAAAATCTCGTTGGGGTGAAAGTTGGTCGAGAAAATGACCAATGTGTCGAACGGCACTTCAAATTTTTCGCCCGATTGCAGCGCCAGAATATCCTTGTTCTCTTCCAGCGGGACAATCCAGCGGTTCACAAGTGCTTGGGGTGGTTCAGCCTGACGGCCAAGGTCATCGACGATGAAAATCCCGCCCGTGGCTTTTAGCTGTAAAGGTGCCTGGTAGGTGCGCGCGGTGGGGTTATAGACCAGATCAAGCATCGACAGGCTCAACTCGCCGCCGGTGATCACAGTCGGGCGTTCACACAACACATAGCGCGTATCAAAGCGGCCCGACGTGCGGCGCAGGGACGTGGGATCGTCAACATCGGCCTCGGCTGCGGAATGCACAATCGGATCATAAACCGTGATGACCTGCCCCGAGTATTCAATCGCGCGCGGCACATAGATTTTGTCACCCAGCGCATCGCGGATCCCGTTCGAGATCGAGGACTTACCATTGCCGGGAGGGCCATACATCAGGATCGAGCGGCCCGCGCCCACGGCTGGCCCGAGGTGGTCGAGCAGTTTCTTGGGCAGGATCAGGTGGCCCATGGCGGCTGTCAATTGGTCGCGGGTCACTCGGATATTACGGATTGATTGGCGTTTGACCTGCTCGCGGTAAACATCGAGCGGCACTGGCATCGCGCCAAAATATTCCGACTGGGCCAGCGCATCAAGCGCGCGCGCCTTGCCTTGATCGGTTAGTTGATAGCCCATTTCGCTGCCGTTGTTGGCGTTCAACGTGCCTGTCGCTTCAAGCAGTTTCTGGCCGCGCGCCACATCGACCAGCTCTTGTGTCACGGGGATCGGCAGGCAGATCATTCTCGAAATTTCGGTGACCATATCAAGGTTCATCCGGAACATCGTTTTCAACAAGATGTCGCGCATCATTGCTGGGGGAAGTTGCATGCCCGCAATGGATTTAGGCGCGGGAGGGGCCATCACGTTCGAGGTTTGCATATTCATGTCGGTCTACCTGTCTGCCCATCGCGGAGTGTCATCGCACTGTGTTGTGGCACAAGCGCCGCTTTGGCGGGAATGATCGCCACATCAGACACAAAGCCTTTTACGAACCCGTCTATGCCTGACTATTGTGGCGAAAAATGGACGAACGATTGCAAAGGGGCAGGCATGACACGACCAAATCCAATTACACTTTTTGGCATTCTATTGTTGATTTTGGCGGCAATGGGGGGCGGGGCACTGGCAAAGGGCGGCTTCTACATTGGTCGCTACGAGGGTGACACGCTGCACATGGTTCAAATCGTGTTCCGCATGGTCGCCGGCGAGGTTCCGCATCAGGATTTCATGACGCCGATTGGCGCACTCGCATTCTGGCCGATCGCCTTTTTCGTTGAACGTGGCATGGGCATTGGTATGGCAGTTCTTTCTGCCCAAGTGGCGTTCGCTGCTGCCATGATGCCCGCCGTTTGGTGGGTTGGATTCAGCCGTTTGTCGCGCGCGCTTGCAGTCATCTTTGGAATTATCGTTATGGGCCTGCTTCTGGCACTGGTCCACGGCGAGGCACAGCGCAGTATCTCATTTTCGATGCATTACAATCGATGGGCTTGGGCGGCAGCGTTCATTGCTATCATGGTGGCCATGATCCCACCAATCCATCCGAAATCGCCAACCATCGACGGTATCGTCATCGGCGCGATGATGGTCGTTCTGGTCATGATCAAGGTGACCTATTTCGCGGCCTTTGCACTGCCGATTATTCTGGCATTGGTACTGGCAAAACGCCTTCACACGTTGCTGGTCGCTGTGCTTGCGGGCCTCGTGATTTTGGCGTTGATTACGCTGTTCGTCGGTGTTGATTACTGGTTGGCATATCTTGGCGATTTACAGACGGTCGCCGCGTCTGACGTGCGCCCGCAGCCCGGTGAACCGTTTGATGCGGTCATGGGAGCACCGGCATATATAGGGGGCTCAATTGTGGCGATTGTCGGGGTGATCTTCTTGCGCCAGTCAGGCCAAGCGACGGCTGGCCTTGTTTTGTTACTGCTGGTGCCGGGGTTTTTCTACGTGACGTTCCAGAATTTCGGCAACGATCCACAGTGGCTTTTGTTGCTCGGCGTTCTCTTGCTGGCACTTTTGCCCGAGGGCCAGGTAACAAACGGGTTTGGCTGGAACATGCGCCACGCGCAGACAACGGCTGGCTGCGTCGCCTTTGCTTTGATTACTCCCAGCTTTGCCAACATGCTTTATAGCCCATTCCGTCATTTCAGTATCGACGTAGCTACTTATGCGCCGATCTTGCCGCGTGGGGGCATTCATACGGACCTGCAAACGGGTGATCTGCGCGCGCTGCGTGTTGATGGCAGGATCGCAATGGATGGTGAAGGGTCAGGCCTTGAACAATACCGCGAAGGGGCACGCCGCGATCCGGAGCCTGTGTTCATGGGCGAAACGCTGCCCTATTGCACGACGGAGCTTGGCCTTCCGGCGATGTTTGATGCGGTGACCCGCGACCTTGAGGACGCGGGGCTGGCGAACGGTAAGCGCTTGTTTGCGGCGGACCTATTCTCGGCTCATTGGCTATACGGCTCGCTGGAACGGCTGATCGGCGGCGCGCCTTGGAATTACGGTGGCCTGGCTGGCTTCGATTCAGCTGACTATCTGTTGGTGCCGCTTTGCCCTGTGTCGCAACATTTGCAAGCGATGATTTTGGATTCCGTCACGGAACGCGGCACCGATGATCTTACAGAAATCCGCCGGACGGCGATGTATATCCTGTTTGAAAAGGCGGGTTAGATCAGCGGGATAGCGATGTAATAGGCCAGCGCCGCACCCAAGGGAAAGCCAAGCGGAAAGCGTTTTCCCGCGGTCCAGCTTTCCCAATCTGGAACTAGTTTGCGCAGGGGCGATGCCCTGACGATACGGTGGATAATATAGCCGCCGGCGGCGCATCCGGCGAGGATATACAGCATCGTTGACAGGTCCGACAGCGCCACAAACGGTGCGGTGGCTGCGGCGAATTTTGCGTCGCCCGCACCCAGTGCGCCCGCAGCGTTCAATACCATACCGATCAGCAGCACGACGATCAGATGCGGCCAGCGCCATGCATAGACATCAAGGGGCAGGGTGATCAATCCGACCACTGCAAAGACCCCTACAAGCGCATAAACCGCGATATTGGGGATCTTCATAACCCGCATGTCGTTCCATGCGACAAAGATACAGATGGGCAACACAAAGGGCAGAAACCACAGTGCTGCGCTCGCCGAATGGGCGACCTGCATCGGCTAGTTCACCACGTTGTCTTCAAGCGCCCGCAGGCTGCGCACGGCGGCCTCAAAGTGCTGGGGGTGGGTGTCTATCGCTTCGCGCAGCAACCCGCGCCCGATCGTGATGTCGTTCTGTTTGATCGCGGACAGGGCAAGTGTGTGTAGCAACTGCGCGCGTTCGATCTGGGTCATCGGGACGACGGGCAGATCATAGTTGCGCTGGGCGGCGCGGGCCAGAACGAGATTGTTCTTGGCGGTGAAAAGACTGCTATCGTGGCGGATTGCATCGCCAAACAACCGTTCCGCACCCGAAAAGTCACCACGTGTCAGCTTGGAAAAACCCCAGTTATTTAGCACGCCAGCGGGTTGCATCGTCAGACCAACAGCCGTTTCATAAAAGCTGTCCGCGTTTTCCCATTCTTCGTTGCTGTCAGCAATCATCGCTTCAAGGCGAAAGCGCTTGTAGGTCTCATGTGTCGGAGGAATGCTATCCAAAGTGGTTTCGGCGGCGTCCCATTGATTGTTGCGGATCTGCGCATCGGCCAGATCGACGCGGTCATCGGCGTTCGCGTCAGGGTGGTCGGCGACCTCTTCCCATGCAGCGATTGCTTCGGCGGGACGTTGCGCGCGAATAAGCGAGGCACCAAGACCGCGTAGCAGATCAATCCGACCGGGGTCATTAGCGCTTGCGCGCGCGAAATAGTTCACCGCCTCGTTCGGGTCAGCGACTGTCAGCATCACATCGTTAAGGTTGGTTTCATCGATGACGTTCACATCGCGCAGCGCGCGATTGACTTGGGCATCGCCGGATTGATCGCCACATGCGGCAAGACCGACCGCCCCGACGAGGGACAGGGACATCAAGACTGGGTGGCGCATTTTTCTGCGTCCTTTTGCTGCTCTTATCTCAGGGTGCGGAGAGGATCACGTAATCGCCTGTGCCGCGTCGCACCAATTCGAATTCTTGGCCTTCATTAGTGTCTATATAATCGGGATTGTCCATTTTTGCGAGCGCCAAGCGCAAATTGTCCCTGATCTGGTCGGAATTGCCATTATCCGTGGCAAAAGCGCGACGAAACACTTGGCTCGCCTCGGGGATTTTACCCCGTTCCATAAGGATTACACCCAGATTATTCCATGCGGCGGCGAAGCTGGGATCATCGTCAACGGCGCGGCGCAGCAGCCCTTCGGCCTGTCCCAGCCGACCCAGCCGTAAATTCGCCGAGCCAAGTGCCGACAGTGTATCGACGTTAAGCCCCTGCTGGCCCGCCGCGCGGGTATAGGCATCAAGGGCAAGCTGATATTCGCCGGCGGCCATCAAACGATGCCCAACGATAAGGCCATCCACGTCCGATGGTCCTGCCACACCGGGTGCGTAGACCTGACCATCCGAACGCCCAAAGCTGCCCGAGTTGCAGGCGGCGAGGGTGGTAATAATCGCAATCATGGCGAAGTGTTTCAGCGTCATGGACCCCTAGAAATCTGAACCACCCAGTGTCACCGCAATATTAAAAATCGACGGCCCGATCAGGATGATCAGAAGCGGCGGTACCGTCAACATCATCGTGGCCAAAGTCATCTTTGTGGGCAGGGTGTTAGCTTTTTCTTCGGCCCGCATGACCCTTTTGTCACGCATTTCGCTTGCATAGACACGCAGGGCTTCGGCGATCGAGGTGCCGAATTGCTGCGACTGGATCAACACGGTTACAAAGCTCGAGATGTCGGTGACGCCGCAACGTTCCGCCATATCACGCAACACGGCTTGTTTGTCTTTACCGGCTTTCATTTCGTAGGCGACCAGCTCGAATTCGTAGGCCAGTGCGGGAAAGCCGGCTTTAAGCTCGCGAGCGACTCGGATGATTGACTGGTCCAGCGATTGCCCAGCCTCGACGCAGACTAGCATCATATCAAGGCTGTCAGGAAAACCGTTGATGATTTCTTCTTGGCGGGCGGCCTGACGTCGTGTGACCCAGTATTTTGGCGTCATATAGCCGACAACACCGGGGATCAGGATCGACAGAACCGTAGCTTTGGTCGACGGCTCGCCTGTGGAGGAGGCATAGACCGCATAAGTCACACCAAGTAGTAGCAGACTAATTCCAAGCACGAACTGGGCGAAGTGATAGACGCGCACAGAATTCTTAGTGCGATAGCCAGCCTGTATCAGTTTAAGGCGGACCGCCGAATACTCTTCCTCGTCTTGTGGTTCAAGGAAGTTGGAATACCGCTCAAGTTTGTCTTTACCGCCGCCCGAGCGCAGCTTTTCGGCTTTAGACGAGGCCGCGGTCTGCGCCAGTATGCTGGCGCGCAACTTGTCGAGTGGATCGGCCTTTTTCTTGAGCATCGCTGGTAGCACCAGCAAGATCATCAAGACACCGAGCATGCCAACGACGATCAGCGGGCCAAAGGGACCTAACATGTCCGTCAGTATCGTATTGATAGTGCTTAAGAGTTCCATATTCAGATCCTTACACCTTGATGTTCACAAGGGTTTTCATGACGAAAATGTTAACAGCTAGGAAGCCGGCGACCACAAGACAGGCGGGAATAAACGCTGATGTTTCGCGCACGTCGTCATAATAATTGGGCTGCAGCACGTTGATGCCAACAAGGGCCATCAGTGGGAACACCGACAAGAACATGCCCGACCATTTTGCCTCGGCGGTGATGGCTTTGACGCGGCGAAACAGTTTGAACCGTGCACGGATTACCTTGGCCAACCCGTCCAGAATTTCGGCCAGATTGCCGCCAGCTGTTTGCTGGATGGTCACGGCGACCGCCAGAAAGCGCATATCCTGCATGTCCAGACGTTCGGCCATTTGCTTGAGGCTGTCACCCATGTCGCGGCCATAGGCGGCCTCGTCCGAAATCATACCCATTTCGGTGCCCAAAGGATCGGGTACTTCTTTGGCAACGATCGCGATCGCTGATGAAAACGGGTGGCCGACGCGCAAAGACCGCACCATCAGCTCAACCGCGTCGGGCAGTTGTTCTTCGAGCAGCGCCATCCGCTTTTTTGCTTTGCCATTGATCCAGACGTAGACGCCGCCAATGCCCATGCCTACGGACGCACCGGCGCGAATCGCCAAACTGGCTTCTGTGCCAACAGTCAGTCCGACAAAGGCGACGACGGTCAGGCCGGCCATCACCATGATAAGCTGCGGCGGCGTAAAGGCGATGTTGGCCCTTTGCGCCTTGCGGGCAAGGATCGAATAAAGCGGAACGCTTTTCGACTTCATGTGCTGTGACATTTCCTTGCGGAGTTGCTCCAGCACCTCTTCGCGGCCCGCACCCTTTTCCAGCAGGTCGAGGCGGCGATTGACTTTGGTATTCAGGCTAATGGATTTGCCAAAAACGGTCAGATATAGGCCCTCGACCAGCACCAGAACGGCGACGAAGATAAGGCCATAGATGATTGGTTCGGCGGAAATTGTCATTTCGTTTACTCCGCTGCGATGGGTTCAAAGATCGCTGGAGGCAAATCAAAGCCCCACAGCTTGAAACGGTCCGAGTAGTGCGAGCGCACGCCGGTCGCCGTGAAATGGCCGATGATCTTGTTGTCGGGCGTCAGGCCGACGCGCTGAAAGCGGAACACCTCCTGCATCGAGATTACATCACCTTCCATGCCGGTGATTTCGGTGATCGAGGTCATGCGGCGCGACCCATCCTGCAAGCGCGAGACTTGCACAATAAGGTTCACAGCTGATGAAATCTGACTGCGTACGGCCTTGAGCGGCATTTCCATACCCGCCATCGCGATCATGTTCTCAAGGCGCGATACACCATCGCGAGCCGAGTTGGCGTGGATTGTTGTCATTGATCCGTCGTGGCCGGTGTTCATGGCCTGCAACATGTCGATAACTTCTTCGCCGCGGGTTTCGCCCACGATTATCCGGTCAGGTCGCATCCGTAGTGCGTTTTTCAGGCAATCACGCTGGGTGACGGCACCCTTGCCTTCAACGTTGGGCGGGCGGCTTTCCATCCGGCCGACATGTGTTTGTTGCAGTTGAAGTTCGGCCGTATCTTCGATGGTGAGGATGCGTTCGGCGTCGTCAATAAAGGATGACAGCGCGTTAAGGGCTGTCGTTTTACCCGAGCCCGTACCACCAGACACGATGATATTTAGGCGCGTGGACACGGCAGCCTGAAGATAGGCTGCCATTTCTTCGGTGAGGGCACCAAATCTGACCAGGTCGTCAATCGTCAGCTTTTCTTTCTTGAATTTTCGAATGGACACCAGTGATCCGTCGACCGCAACCGGTGGGACCATCGCGTTGAAACGCGATCCGTCAGCAAGGCGCGCATCGACGTATGGGTTGCTTTCGTCGACGCGACGGCCAACGGCGGACACGATCTTGTCGATAATCCGCAACAGGTGCTTTTCGTCTTTAAACGTCACGTCGGTGAGTTCCAGTTTGCCATCGCGTTCCACAAAAATCTGCTGTGGACCGTTGACCAGAATATCGTTGACGGTGTCGTCCTTCAGCAAGGTTTCAAGCGGTCCAAGGCCTGTGACCTCAAAGAACAGATCCTGATTGAGGGTCTGGCGTTCCTCGCGGTTTAAGACCACGCCCATCTCTCCAAGCGTTTCTGTCGCGATGGCACTGATTTCGGCGCGCAGATCACTTTCGGTCGCAGTATCCAGCGCTGAAAGGTTCAGGTTGTCCAAAAGCGCCTTGTGCAGCTCCAGCTTGATCTCGCCCAGCCGTTCCTTGCGCTTTTTTTCCTTATCCTGCGGCACCGCTTGCGCGGACACGGGCTTGGCCCTCATCAGTGACGGCTTGCTTGCTTGAGCCGCCGAGGTTGCTGTGCCGCTATTGGCAGCAGGGGCGGTATTGGCGACGGGTTTCTTGTACTTGGAAAACATACATTTACTTCTTATGAGTTGGTCGCGGCCACGGCAGTTGTATTAACCTCGTGGACGGACATGGCCAGCTTTGCGATTTCTTTGCGCAGCGGGTTTTTCGGGATACCTTTCGCGAGGGGCGCACCGTGATCGGCATTCTGCGTCACGGCTTTGCCACCATCTGGCAATTGCACTTCGATCGAAATACCAAGGGACTCGGCAAGGCGCTTGACGCGGCTCTTGCCGTTCAAGTCTGTGAATTTCGGCGCGCGATTTAGCACAAAACGGAGCTTTTCAAATGGCAGTTCCTCGCCTTGCAAGGCCCGCTTAAGCCGCAGAGTGTTTTGCGCCGAGCGCAGATCCAATTCGAGTGTCGCAAAATAGATGTGGGCGGCTTGCAGCACAGTCTCGGACCACTCGACCATCGTCGTTGGCATATCGATCACGACATAGTCAAAGTTTGTGCGGGCCATTTCGATGATGCGAGAAATGTCGTCTGGGCCAACCAGATCAAGGGGGATCAGATCGGAAGGGGCCGTCAACACGTGTAGTTTGTCTTCGTAAGACGAAAGCGAATGCATAAAGCTTTCACTATCCATCGATTCCGTATCCGAGAGCATTTCAAAAACGGATTCGCGGCGCGGCAGGTCCAAATAGGTAGACGTGCTGCCAAATTGCAGATCGAGATCAAGCAGGCAAACGCGTACAGCTTTTTCTTTGTCGGCTGCGGCCAATTCCCACGCTAGGTTTACCGCAAGCGTCGTCGCACCTGTGCCGCCAGCCATGCCTTGCACCGGGATCACAACACCATTCCGGTCCCCTGTTGGCTTGAGCTTGTTCTGGATTCCCAAGGAAATTGGCCCGATTTCTGGCTCTGCGAGAACACGGTCGATGGCGCGCGCAAGTTCGTTTTCCGGCAGAGGGTAGGGGACAAATTCGTCGCCACCTTCGCGCAAGAGTTGATGCAGCGACGCCGGGCTAACGTCTTCGGCGATCAGAATAACCTTGATATTACGGGCCTTCGCAGCCGCAATGATATCGGCGATCAGCGTCAAGTCGGCGTCGTCATCTTCGTCCAACGCAATCGCGACGAACTGAATCGCGGACGCTTCGGGCTGCTCAAGAAAGGCGAGTGCATCAGTGAACCCAAGGTCGCCCCAGTTTTCCCCGAGCGCGGCTTCCATATCCTCGATCAGCAGATCAAAAATCTGGACGTCACGGCTGATAGTGCAGGCCACAATTGGCTGCGGTTCCGGCTGCAGTGCTGCGTTGCTACTCATTGCCAAACGTCCTTTGTTAACGGGCTTCGGACGGGGGTGCTGGTTGGCAATTGGTCCTGAAATGAACCGTGGCCTACCCCCATCGTCGGCCACACCCCTTGTGAATCAGGGTTTGGGTCTCTCGATTGGGATCAATCTGACCGAGAAACATGACCAGATTGGGGCCAAAAAACTCCAATTGTGCGAATTCTCGCGACGATAGGCTGAATTTGGGGGTGTTGTTGACGATTGGGGAGGTCAGAAAACGGGCCGCGACGGCCCGTTTTGTAAGATATCTTAGGGGGTGTTAGGGGGCAGCAATGCCATCGCTACCGCCTTGGCCGCCCGTAAGCGTCGAATCAGGCACAGCGCTGGCCACGTATTCGCGAAAGACCACTTCACCGTAGCGGCCATTCATGACGGTCGGATGGCGTTCAACAAATCCGGAAACATCGGTCACCGTGCGCCGGTTGCGGCGCTCACGCCCTTCGGTCACGATTAGCGGCTGGGTTTCACCATGTGAAACAACTGCTTCGAGTCGACTTTGGTCGATACCCTGGGTCGCCAGATAAAGCACGACAGCCTGCGCGCGGCGCAGCCCCAAACGGCGGTTATAGGCCTGACTGCCAACCAGATCGGTGTGGCCATACACAGTAAAGCGCACTTCAGGGAATTGGCGAATCCATTGGGCCTGCTGGCCTAAAGTTTCCCGCGCAGTTTCATCTAAGGTCGCCGAGTTAAAAGGAAAAGTGACCGTCGATTGGGTTTCTTCAGCAAAGCGGCGCGCCAAGTCAATTGTGTAGGTGCTTTGACCGGTCTGAACCAAAGTGTTGTTCATGGTCGAATTGCCAAACGTGCCCATGTCCATTTGGCTACCCGCTTCGCGACCAAAGGAACGGGGGCCGCCGTTACCGTCAGTGCAGCCCATAAGCGAGATCGCAACTCCCGCCGCCGCAACAAGATATTTCATCGGATCCACCCTCGTTTAGTCAAGCACGTAGCCATATGACCCGCTGAAGTCCTGTCGTGCCACCTCTCCGGCGCCGCCAGTTGTCGGTCCTTCACCAGCGGTCACGCGGCCAAACAGGAACAGGTCACGTTCGGATGGTGGGCGCACGCGATCAGTTGGCAGGGCCAATGCCTCGCCACGGGTCGGTGTGACAAGGTGCGGCGTCACGATAATCACCAGTTCGGTCTGCTGACGCGCGTATTCCGCACTGCGGAACAGGGCACCAAGCACGGGAATGTCACCGAGCCAAGGCACCTGACCATTCAGGTCGATGAAATCGTCCGAGAGCAGGCCCGCAATCGCAAAACTTTCGCCGTCACGCATTTCAACCGTGGTCGAGGTTTCACGGCGCTTGAATGCATCGACGGTAAAGCCATTTTGGGTAAACCCGTTTATGGGATCAAGCGACGACACGGCGGCCATTAGTTCGAGGTTGATAATATCACCATCCACCACACGTGGCGTAAAGTTCAATTCAATGCCGAATGGCTTGTATTCGATTGTTATCGCGCCGCCTTCTTGCGAAACGGGCACGGGGTATTCGCCGCCGGCCAAAAAGCTCGCCTCTTGCCCGGATAGGGCGGTCAGGTTTGGTTCGGCCAATGTGCGCACGACGCCGCGCGATTCAAGGGCTTCCAGAAGGATGCCAACCTCTAGGCCGCCAGCATTAAAGCCGAACAGCATCGCGCCGCTATTTTCGTTTACTGCAGGTAGCGTTCCGGCAAGCGCGCCGGCCACTCCGTCTGCCGTGACCGCACCGCCGTTGCCCCCCGAGATGCCCAAATCACCGCCAAGTGCAGTGCCACCAAGTGCCAGCGAAGAGCTGAGTGATTTTGAAACCGAGCGCTGCATTTCAGCAAAACGCACCCGCAACATCACTTGCTGGGTGCCGCCGACGCTCATCAGGTTGGAAACGCGGTCGGGCGCATACCGACTGGCCAATTCCAACGCGCGGTCAAGCCGGGCGATGCTGGACACTGTGCCGGACAGGACGATTCCGTCGTTCGCGGTGCGCACTTCGATGTTTTCGCCGGGCAGGATCTGCTCGAGGCGTTCTTTGAATTCTGCAATGTCGGGGGTCACGTGGACTTCGACGTTGGTGATCAAGCGGCCATCGGCACCTAGCAGGGTCAGCGTTGTGCGTCCCGGTTCTTTGCCAAGGACATAGATCGTGCGATCCGAAAGCGACGAAATATCGGCGATTCCGGGATTGGCGATGCTAAGTTCGGTGAAGGGTACATCGCTTTCTAGAACCACGGCGCGGTTCATTGGAACCTGCAACGCGCTAGATGGCGAGCCACGCATCACCTGCAACGTTTCCGCCGGAGCCATTGTCGGCGCCGCCGCAATTGCAAACGAAAGACCAGCGAACACGGCCCCTATCAATTTGTCATATGTCATGTGACCTGCCTCTGTGATCACGCCCAAAATTGCGAGCTTTGCCCGTCATTGCCATCGATCATGACCCGAACCAGGAAAAATAGCAAGAATCAATGCGTTGCATGGCGATTCTTATGTGGACAACTCGCAACAGGCTTGGTCGAGGGTATTAATGAGGGCGCGCCGTTTGTCCGGCACGCCCTCATCTTTGGATGGTTAGTTGGATCTGCTCAGTTCGTGCAGGGGATCGGCGTATCGACGGTCTCGGCGCCACGGCGGGTGCGAATAGAACAACCCTGTTCTTCTATCGGCTCTGGCGCGATCTCACGTTCAATGATCCCGAGAAGGGCGCGTTGGTCAACCTCGGTCGCCTCGGCGACAGTATCATCTTCGCGGCCAACCAATGAGAGCGATAGGCGGCCTGTCGATTGTGCCTGTGCAAGTGAAGCGACTTCTTGTGGTGTAATTTCCACGGTCACAGTGCGTGCAACTGTCGCTTCGCCGCGATTACTGTCCGAAGTTTGGTCCACAGCTACAATCTTTACGCCGGATTCAATCAACATGGTAACCTCGCCGTCGCCGCTGATGCCTTCAGCGCGGCCCGACCAGTAAATATCGACCCGATCACCGGTGTTCAGGAAACCCGACACGCCGCTGGTTACGTCGACACGAATGGCAAAGGCCCGCATGCCGCGCGCAAGACGCGAGGTCAGGCCGGCATCGCCGCCAGGTTCGGAAACCTTGATTTCGATAATAGGCTCGTTTTCTTCGAGCTGGCGCAGGACGACACGCGGTTCGCCAGCGCCCTGTGCGAAAAGATCTTCTTGGGTCATGAACACGCCTTCGGGAAGGAACGGTTCAGCATATTTGATAAATTGGATGTCGGCGGTCGTGATTTCCTCGCCATATAGCATCTGGCGGTTCACAGCGATCACATCGACAGTTGCAACATTCTGCGCGGCGACTGCACGTTGTGCGGCCAACTCGGCATTTTGTTGTTCAAAGTATCCCTGAACCATGTAGATCGCAAAGCCTGCAAGGGCCATGCCCACGATCAGGACCAATCCAAAAACGGCTCTCATTACATCATCCTTTCAGGGCGATTAACTATGATTTTCCGGAAATACATGTCCGGGGACCCCCAAAGTGCAAAAAGAATACGGCATTTTCATGCCAAACAGGTGTCGGTTCTGGGAAAGTTTGGCAAAGCGGGAACGCTATTCCGCGTCTATTCGAAACCAGTGATGGAAAGGGTCGTCAGGCGATTGCCCAGGCTGCCGGTCTTATTCATGGCACCAACGCCGATCGTTGTAATGACAGCAACGGAAAGGCCGACGATAGCTGCCGTTAGCACGACCCAATCAACGGTCACGGCACCATCTTCACGGTCTTTGAATGTCGTCAGAAATTCTAACATGGCAGTCTCCGATCAGGAGCGAAAAAAGAAGCGCGTCACGGCAACGGTGTCACCCGATTGTGGCGAATTCGCGGCGCAAAAGCGAGAAATTGCAGTTTTTAGGGTCACGTCTTGAAAAGGACCGCAACGCAAAAGGACCACACCTTGCGGCGTGGCCCATTTGTATTGTGTGACAAAAGCTTAGTAGGAGACGATTGTCTGTGTCGCGAGCTGCGCGCTGATCGTGTCGCCCAGTGCGGTCGTGCCGTTGCCGACAGTGGACATAACTGCGATGCCCAGGCCAACGATAGCGGCTGTCAGAACAACCCAGTCTACGGTGACTGCGCCATCTTCGTCGGCGCGGAAGTTTTTGATAAAGTTAAGCATGTGAGTATTCCTTTGAGTTTGAATGATTAGTAGGAGACGATTGTCTGTGTCGCGAGCTGCGCGCTGATCGTGTCGCCCAGT
>CALAGN010000048.1 GCA_937891785.1 uncultured Octadecabacter sp. | reverse complement strand
AAACTCTCTCTTAGTTTAGGCCGCCTTTGGTCCCAAAAACCCTGACGACGGACAACCAGACCTAAAGCGCAACCGCTTTGCCTGTGCGTGCGCTTTCTTGCGCTGCCAGCCCCATAGCGACGGCGCGCGCCCCGTCATCCAAGGTGACCTCGACTATACCCTCCCCGCGCACTACGGCATTGAACCGCTGATGCTGGTAAAACGTCGAGCCGTTGTGATCACCGGCGGCCAAAAGCGCTGGATCGACGGGGATATCGACTGCAAAGGGCCCCTTGGGGTTGCGCGGGCTAACAATCAGCTGCGGAACCGGTGCAGGCCCAAGGTTAGTCGGCCAAAATCGACCCGGTCCAGGCACAAATGCCTCGATTTTGCCGCTTGGCCCGACGGCGCTGATCTCTTCCTGATAACGGCTTCCTTCGGCATACATGCACAGTTCAAGCATCGCACGCGCGCCGCTCGCGAAATCAACGATCACATAGCCGGAGTCCCAAATATCAGGGGTGCGTCCGCCATAGCGTTCTTCCTTGTGGTTCAGCACCTGCCCGGCACTCGCCATCACCTGCACAGGGTCAGACTTCAGAATAAAGTGCATTAAATCAAAGAAGTGGCAGCATTTTTCAACCAGCGTGCCACCGGTGTTCTCGTTGAAACGGTTCCAATCACCGATCTTGGGCAGGAACGGAAAACGATGTTCGCGGATCGACAGCATGGTTACCCCTCCAGTGGCTTCCACGACCTGATCGATCAGTGCGGCGACGGGTGGCATATAGCGATATTCCATCGCAACCCAAATCGGATGTGGGTAAGTCGCGCGCAGATCATCGATAACGGCGGCATCAGAAGCGTTGGTATAAAGCGGCTTTTCGCACAAGATCGGCAACGGGCGACGGGCCGCAATCTCGCGCAGTTGGTTAACGTGCAGATTGTTGGGGCTGACAATGACAAGGGCATCAAGCGCGGCAAAGGTCAGCAGCTCTTCAAGGGATTCTGCTACATGGGCGCCGCCGGCGAGGCTCGCCGCAGCCTCGGCCAGATCGGCCACAGGATCGTAGACCACCGAGACACGCGCGCCGGGTAAAAGCGCGATATTGCGGATGTGCTCGCGGGCCATCATGCCGCAACCGATCACACCATAATTCACGTTTTTCAATTTTTTAGCCTTTTCCAAGGCGCGATATGTATCGCGCGCGTTCAAAATCATACCAAGTGCGGGAATACTCCGCACGGACACCGTGTTGATCCCAACTTATCCGCTCAATGTAACCAACGGGCGCCCCAACCGCGTGGCGAAACAGCCCATCAGCCCATTCAGGCACAGGAGCCACGCCAATGCGGTCTTCGATCCGCCCGACGATTAGCCCCAATTGGCGGCGGTAGTAGTGATAAAGCGATTCCGACAGCCCGACAGGGTCCAGCACGTCAGCCCATGCCCCGTCGAGCCAGATTTCCTCGACTGCAATCTGTTCACCGTCCAGATAGCGCTGTCGCCTGATCCGGTTACCCTCGGTGTCGGGGCCGAAATCGGGTGCGCTTGCGGGTTTCGCCAGGCGATCAATTGCCAGAACATGCGCGGTTGGCAACCCGCCGCCAGCGATCTTTTCCAGTCGGAAGAACGCGTAAATGCCAGCCACATCCTGTTTGTGACGGACATAGTTTCCCGATCCTTGAACCCGCTCTAACAGCCCCTTTGCATCAAGATCGGCCAATGCTTTGCGCAGGGTCCCAACGGACGTATCAAGACTATTTGCCATATCGCGTTCGGGCGGAAGACGCGCACCGTCAACCAGCGCACCAGCAACGATTTCACGGATCAGCATTTCCGAAATTTGGATGTAGCGCGGCAAGGACGTGCGCGCGGCGGCATTGCTCATTTACGACTTTCCCCGATCTATGCGATCCCTGCGACAAATTGATACACCATTGATGCAATATGCCGCAGGTGCTAGCAAGGCCCAAGTCTTCCCATCTGGAGAAAGAATCATGGCCGTTGTACCCATCACGTCACCCGACCTTGATGCGGCAGAGGTGTCTTGGTTTTCTGCATTGTGTTCAGATGATTACGCCTATTTGGGCGTGCCGGATGGTGCGTTGCGTTCGTCGTTCGAACACTGCCGCGACATCGTCTTAGAGGCCGAGAAACAAGGCTTTCGCAATATCCTCGCGCCCTCATCCTATCAGGTTGGGCAAGATACATTGTCATTCGTCGCGGGGATGGCCCCCCTGACCGAACGCATCAATATGCTGGCTGCAATGCGCTGCGGCGAGGTGCAACCAATTATGCTCGCCCGCACAATCGCCACCCTTGATCATATGATGAAGGGGAGGCTTACACTCAACGTCATTTCTTCCGATTTTCCCGGCGAAGTCGCCGATAGCGCCCTGCGTTATCAGCGTTCGCGCGAGGTGGTTGAGATCCTGAAGCAGGCTTGGACACAGGACGAGGTTAACTACGATGGCGAAGTGTATCAGTTCAAAGGACTGACGACCGAACCGGCAAAGCCTTACCAAATTGGCGGACCACTTCTGTATTTCGGCGGCTATTCCCCTGCGGCACTCGAATTGTGTGGGCAACATTGTGATGTTTACCTGATGTGGCCCGAACCGCAGGAAAACCTTGCCCAGCGGATGCGCGATGTGAACGCCGTGGCGGAACGTTATGACCGCACGCTGGATTATGGCCTGCGCGTCCACATGATTGTGCGCGATACCGAAGCCGAAGCACGCGAATACGCCGATCATCTGGTCAGTAAGCTGGACGATGAATATGGCCAACTGATCCGCGACCGCGCCCACGACAGCATTTCCCTTGGCGTTGCGCATCAGGCCAAAGCGCGTGAATTAGCGGACAAATACGGCTATGTGGAACCCAACTTGTGGACGGGCGTCGGACGCGCGCGATCAGGCTGCGGGGCGGCGCTTGTTGGGTCAACCGATCAGGTTATGTCCAAGATCGAATCTTATCAGAAGATGGGCATTCGGGCGTTCATTTTTTCGGGATACCCGCATATTGATGAATGCATCCATTTTGGCACGAAAGTATTGCCAAACTTGAAAACTTGTTCATTGCCAGAGGCTTATTGTCGCGTGCCTGCATCAACACCAGCGACACCCCTAGGCGTAGGAGACCGCAAATAATGGATCGAGTGACACTACAGACAGACCTAAGCCTCAGCCGGATCGTCTACGGAATGTGGCGGCTGGGGGACGATACTGACACGTCGCCCCATCACGTGCAGACCAAGATTGAGGTATGCCTTGACCAAGGCATCACGACCATGGACCAAGCCGACATTTATGGCGGCTACATGGCGGAAGAAGTCATGGGTGCAGCAATCAAAGCGGCTCCTGCCTTGAAGGATCAAATCGAAGTTGTGACCAAGTGCGATATTGTCGCGCCTGCGGGTCGATACGCAGATGCGCCGGGAAAATACTACGACACAAGCCGCGCGCATATCTTGGCGTCGGTCGACCATTCGCTGCGTCTGATGAATTTGGACAAAATCGACGTGCTTCTGATCCACCGCCCCGATCCGTTGATGGATCACCACGAAACCGGCGGCGCGCTGGATGAGATCGTCGCCAGCGGCAAGGTCCGCGCGGTCGGTGTATCAAATTTCAAGCTGCACGACTGGACTCTGCTGCAGTCAGCGATGAAATCGCAGTTGGTGACTAATCAGATCGAACTAAGCCTGAGTGCACCTCAGGGCTTCACGAACGGCGATGTGGCCTTCTTGCAAGAACGCGGCGTGCCAATGATGGCTTGGTCACCACTTGGTGGTGGTGCGTTGATGAACGCCACGGGCGAGCTCAAAGCTGAGCTGGCCGATGTCGCTGCTGCCAACGGCGTCGATGCGTCTGCGGTTGCAGTCGCATGGTTACTGGCGCATCCGGCGAGTATTATGCCCGTCATGGGCACAAATAATATATACCGTATCAAAGCGCTATCTGACGCTTTGAAAGTAAAGATGGATCGCCAAACCTGGTTTTCGCTATACACGGCCGCGTTGGGACACGAGGTTCCTTAGATGGACGGAGGAAGCATCACCACAATGGGCGATTTCGCGCCACATGACGATCCACGCGCCTATCGTGACGCTTTGGGGGCCTTTGCCACCGGTGTTACTGTTGTGACAACTGACAGCGCCGATGGTCCCATTGGGATCACCGCCAACAGTTTCTCCAGTGTATCTCTTGATCCGCCTCTAGTGCTGTGGTCACTTGCCAAGTCCAGTAAAAGATTTAACTATTTTTTCGGTACGCGGCATTTCGCCATCCACGTTCTGGATGGTCATCAGCGCGAATTGTGCGATGGTTTCACGCGGGACAAGGCCGCATTTGATGGATTAGACTGGACTGCGCATGAAAACGGAACACCCTTGATCAATGCTTGCCTTGCGCGCTTTGAATGCACGCTTGAGGCCAGCCATGACGCTGGTGATCATGTGATCCTGATCGGGCGCGTGCACCGGGCTGCTTTTCGCAGTGGATTGCCGCTCTTGTTTCAAGCTGGACGATTTGTAAGCCTCAAAGGCTAACGTGAAAGACGGGGCATAAGACCCCGCTTTGCAATAATAAATGGCCGTTAGGACATCACAGGGAGGAGACGATATGCCAGTTCTATTGGCCGCTATCGGATTGGCAGCACTATATGTCGTCATGTTCGCCATCGGCGGCAACGAAGACCTACGTGATCCCCTCCTAGGGATCGACGGGCTCTTGTTGATTCATGCCGCAATGACTGTTTTTGTAGTCATTGTGTTGATCCGTCCGGTCGCTAGTATCGCTGCCCATGCAGCGCTAAATACCGCCATACATCGAGTCGGACAAACCATCGCCATTATCGCACTGGCCGTTATGGTCGGCTTCATCCTGCTTCAAGTTTATTTCCGATACGTGCAAGGTGATGCGCTCAATTGGACCGAGGAAGCTGCGCGGTTTGGCATGCTATGGATGACCGGCCTGATGGCACCTATTGCGTATCGAAAGGGTGGGTTTGTGGCCATCGACATGCTTGAACGCGCGATTGCACCACGCGCGGCGGCCCTGTTGACGCTCCTATTGATGGGAATTTCACTTTGGGTGCTGTTGATCTGTTTTGATCGGGGCTGGAACAACCATGTGGACAGCTTGTCTGGCCGTGGTGCCTCGGCGTCTCTGCGTTTGCCGCTGGATTGGTTCGGTGGTGAACGGATGAAGTTTCGCAACAACTGGCAGTACGCCAGCATATTCGTCGGCGTGATGTTGATGATCGTGGTGAGCGTGGAGCTGCTTTTGCGTCAAATCGTGACGTTGATGGGCAGGGGCGACACCCTACCACCCATCTCGCATGAAGAATTCGTGGGGGCAGACTGATGCTTTTATTGTTCCTTCCCCTATTTCTGATCCTGATCATGATTGGGCTTCCGGTAATCTTTGCATTGCTAGCGTCGCCCTTTGCATTGATCATGCTCGAGGGCGATCAACGAAATGTTGTCGCAGGTCTTTATCGAAACCTTTACAGCGGGATGGACAGTTTCCCGCTGATGGCTTTACCGTTCTTCATGCTGGCCGGCGAGATTATGAACCGCGGTGGCATCACCACACGTTTAGTTGAATTCTCTCAAGCATTTATGGGGCATCTGCGCGGCGGTCTGGCCCATGTGAATATCTTATCCTCGATGCTGTTTGCGGGTCTGTCAGGGTCAGCGGTTGCCGACACCTCGGCACTAGGATCCACTTTGATCCCTGCAATGGAAAAGAACGGCTACACCCGCAAATTTGCTGCCGCAATCACGGCTGCTAGTTCGGTGATCGGACCGATCATTCCGCCCAGCGGCATCATGATTATCTACGCGTATGTTATGGGCGAAAGTGTCGCTGCACTGTTCTTAGCTGGCATCGTGCCCGGCATAATGGTGGGCCTCGGCCTGATGGTCATGGTGCGCGTACTGGCCGACAAATATGATCTGCCTAAAGCTGAACGGATCGTCCAGCGTGACCAAAAGATCAGCAAAGTGGAATATTGGGTTAGTTTCGCGCTGATCCGACTTAACATCGCTGGGCTATTGATGGCGATTTATGCGGGCATGTCCACGCGGATCGGGCTATCAGTGTTGGATGAAAACGGCGACCGGGTGCATAGCGTCAGCCTTTGGATCGTCTTTGTTGTCACCTATCTAATCGCTCATGCCTTGATGATGTATTATCGCGGCCAGGTCAGTGCGGATTTCCGCATGGTCTGCAAAAAGGCGGTCGCTCCGCTGCAAACACCGGTCATCATTCTTGGCGGCATCCTAGTGGGTGTCTTTACGCCTACCGAGGCCTCGGCCGTTGCAGTTGCCTATGCACTGATCGTTAGTTTCTTCGTTCTACGGTCCATGAAAGTACGCGATTTGTCAGGCATCCTAACCCGCAGCGCCTTGGCAACGTCTGCCGTGCTATTGCTGGTAGGAGCGGCAGTGGCGTTCAAGACTGTTGTTAGCCTATCGTATGCGCCGCAAATTCTGTCCGACGCCATTCTTGGCCTGTCGGACAACCCACTTATTCTGCTATTCCTGATCAATATCCTGTTGTTTGTCGTGGGTATGTTCTTGGATGCGGGTCCGGCAATCATCATCCTGGGGCCGATCTTGGGTCCGATTTTTGTCGATCTGGGCGTACACACCGTGCACTTTGCAATCATCATGTCTGTAAACCTGACCGTGGGGTTGGCCACACCACCCATGGGATTAGTGTTATTCGTGGCCAGTACTGTATCGGGTGAGAAGGTCGAGACAATCGCGCGGGCAATTCTTCCGTTCTTAGCGGTCGAAGTTTTCGTGATTTTCCTGATTACCTACATCCCCGAAATCTCGATGACCGTGCCTTATCTCACGGGCTTTCTGGGTTGCGGAGAAGATATCGGCTTTCAGGCCTGTATCAATCCGTCACCCGCACTAAACTAACGATAAAAAACAGCATCAGGGAGGAACCAATAATGCTGAAATCACTTACCAAGTCGCTGCTCGCCGCGACATTCCTAGCAGGCTCAGCGTTTGCCGCGCAGGCGCAGGACTTCACAATCCGCGCGACGGCCAACAGTAACGAAAACGACGAGGACTATGATGGTCTGATCGTATTCAAGGACTACGTCGAAGCCGCGTCCAACGGGCGTATCGCGGTTGAACTGTTTATCGGCACGCAATTGTGCGCGTCCGGTGCAGAATGCCTTGAGGGCGTCGCGGAAGGGTCAATTGACGTCTACATTTCGACGTCGGGCGGCGCTGCTGGCATTTTCCCTTATGTGCAGGTTCTTGATCTGCCCTACCTGATGGCAAACGACCGCGTTGCCGAAGCCGTGCTACAGGGTGATTTCGTGCGTACCATGCGTGACATGGCGCTGGAAACATCAGACGGCGCAATCCGTTTGATGACGATTGGTAACACTGGCGGATGGCGCAACTTTGCCAACACGCAACGCCGCGTGGCCCAGCCATCCGACATGGAAGGTCTGAAAATCCGCACAGTGGTCGCCGACTTGCCGCAAGAGTTGGTTCGCGCGATGGGGGCTGCCCCCACTCCGATCCCATGGCCTGAGCTGTTCACCAGTCTCCAGACGGGTGTTGTTGAAGGTTCCAAGAACGGCATCACCGACATCATGGGCATGAAATTCCCTGATGCGGGCCTGCAATATCTGACGCTGGACGGTCACGCGTACATGGGTGCCCTTTGGTGGATGAGCAACGAAAACTTCATGGCGATGCCAGAAGACATGCGTCGCGTTGTGGTTGACGGCTTTAGCCAGTTGCAGCAGGCAACTTTTGCTGCGCCCAAGCGCAACTCGATCCAAGCCTACGCTGACTTTGTCGCAGGTGGCGGTGATATTTATGTCCCCACACCCGAGGAAAAGGCGCTGTTCGCCGAAGCGGCTGCTCCTGTACAGCAGTGGTTCCGCGACAACGTGGATGGTGGCAACCAGATCCTCGATGCGCTTGGTTCAGCAGTTGCTGGTGTCGAGGCCGATTTGGCCGCTAACTACGCTCGCGACCTAAACTAAGCGATAAGAATGACAAAACAGGGCGCGGCGGAAACGTCGCGCCCTTTTCACGGCCAGTCTCTTACGACTGCAAGACTTGCCGTGAAGCCAGCGGTTGCATGCAACAAGATCGTTGATTGCACCGTTCAGTTCACCCAATTGCCACCCCTTTAGATATGGAAATGGTGTCCGCCAGGCCGGATTGGTGCAACGACCCTTAAGAGGCAATGCGACATCGCAATGGTGCCAGGGATAGTTCGGCTGGCTCATCAAATCATCGCCCTGCAAGACGTGCTGCGGTTTGATTTGTAGGGGGGAAATCTGCGCTGTTCCATTCCTGACCATTTGGCCGCGCTTCCTACCAACCTGTGGCACTAGCGAAACGGGTACAGCCACACGCGGTAATCATCAATCAGTGTCTCGGCCAAGGCGCGTTCCTCAGCTGTAAGTTTCGGTGTGATGCTTTCCAAACTATCGGGCGCATCAATGTCCCCGCCGATTGCCGAAAGCGCGTACCACATGTATGCTCTTACCAAGTCTGGCGCAGGCATTCCGCGCCCCGTTTCATAATACCAACCAATTCCGGATTGAGCCCCTGCATGCCCTTTGAGCGAAGCCCGCAGATACCACTCGAAAGCACGCGTATCGTCGCGGGGCACGCCAAGGCCAAGAGCATACATAACGCCAATCAGTTCTTCGGCGTCGGCATTACCGGAGCGCGCAAATGGCAGAAACGCTGCGCGGGCATCTTCAAAGCGGCCCTCTTCCATCAGATCGCGCGCTTGTTCCATATCGGCCAACGCAGGAGTAGCGGCCAGAAGCAGTATCGCCAGAATTCGTTTCATCGCGCCCTCGTCGGTTTTACCTGTCTTTGGGCTTCCGCTAGTGGGGCCGAAACCATTTCCCTAACAGACTACGTGCAGGTGGACGCGGCGCAAGCCCGCATTGGGCAACTATTGTTCTATGACAAAATCCTGAGCGGCAATCGCAATATTTCCTGCGGCACATGTCATCATCATGATCTTGGCGGCGGTGACGGGCTCAGTCTTGGCATTGGCGAAGGCGGCGTGGGCATTGGGCCTGACCGCACGGTAGGGATCGGCGCGGATGCCATTCGCAAACGTATCCCACGTAATGCCCCCGCATTGTGGAACTTGGGGCATAGGTCAGTGACAGTGCTGTTTCATGACGGGCGATTGTCGGTGTCCGATACCTTTGGCAACGGGTTTGATTCCCCAGCCGAGGAATGGCTACCGCAGGGACTCGAGACAGTCCTCGCTGCGCAATCGCTATTCCCGCTGGTTGCCCAGTTCGAGATGGCTGGCAACCCGGCGGAAAACGAAATCGCGGGCGCGGTGCATGACCGGATTGATGCCGCGTGGCCAATCATTGCACAGCGGGTCCGCACTATCCCAGAATACGGTCAGTTGTTTGTAGCAGCATTTGATCACATTGAAGGGCCTTCGGATGTGACGATCGTCGATATCGGCAATACAATCGGGGCATTTATTGCCGCCGAGTGGCAGAGCTTTGACAGCCCCTACGACGCCTTTCTTCGGGACGGAACGCCACTGGCCGAACATGCAGAAACGGGCCGTGTCCTCTTCTTTGGCGATGCGGGGTGCGGTTCTTGCCATAATGGCCCGCTATTCACCGACCAGCAGTTTCACGCGATGGGCTTGCCCAGCTTCGGGCCAGGGCGCACGCGGCGCTTTGATCCCATACCGCGCGATGTGGGTCGGATGGGAGAGACCGACTTATTGGAAGATGCCTACCGGTTCCGCACTCCCTCGCTGCGCAACGTGACGCTTAGCGCTCCTTACGGGCACAACGGAGCCTACCCGACACTTGATCTGATGGTGCGTCATATGGTCGACCCCGCGGGTATGGCCGCGCGCTGGACCCCTGCCATGGCCGCACTGCCCGCCGCGCCTTGGCTGGCGGCAGCCGATTTTGTAATCCGCAGCGACGCACGCGAAATGGCAAGGCAGGCGGCGGTCTTGGATGTGACTCCGGTCATTCTGACGGATCAGGAAGTAGCTGACATTGTCGCATTTCTAGGCGCGCTTACAGGCGACTCCGCCCAAGAGCGCCCTATGGGTCGGCCGCCAATCGTCCCTAGCGGATTGCCTGTCGATTAAGGCCGGATCAGGATGCCAAGATCGGCCGCGTTGGAGTCGGACAGCGGATCCTCCACCCCGCTAGCAACCGCTAACATCCATACAGACATATACCCGATGGGGGCATTCACAGGCGCGCTTTGACACCCTCTAGAGTGGGGCTAGCTTTCCCATCCGTCGGCAACGGCAACGGCAAAAGAAAGACGCTCACCCAGGCCAACAACAACAAGAACCCCATCACCAACTACGAAAAAATACAACAGCCTCAAATCCAACGGGGTGCGAATTTCCCCTGTGCAGCAAGAGCTCGGGAAGGACCCAAAGACCTTAAACCTGCACGTTTCATTCCACCACAAAGGGCGGAACGGCACGAAGGTCCTGTTAGGACCGATGGGGACCTACCCAAGTCCTAATACGGGTGCTCCTACGCAGCACACGTGATTGCGCCGCATCGCCCCACCAGGCCAAAACGGCCTCTTACCGCCACTGCCTCCAATAAACTCTTGGGCCGATCTATGAGAAATACACCGATTCAATTTCCAAGTGTCCTCAACGCGGATGCTTGGTCGCAACTTTCGTTGGTCAATAAGATATTCGTTAGGGGGTGCCACTGAAAACAGCCCCCTATGATGACCATTCCAATTCACAGGGAAGTATCAAAACAGTCTCATTCGTAGGCTGCGCCGCACCTAAAAGGGCGGCCTTCCAGCCTATGGGGGGGGGGACACCCATCGGAACTGAGTTGGAAGGGCGTTGGGAGGCACTTAGGCACCCCCATTGGAACGGCATTGGAAGGGGGTTTGGAGGCTCATAGTCGGTCGTTCTTCACCAAGAAAGAACGGCGTTTCGATGGGGGACCTTGAGTATCAATGAAGATTTTATTTTTGGACAGCAGACTCTCCATTGCCCTTCTAAACGCGAGCTTAGTCATGCCTTCGCTGTCAGGATGATCCGCGAATTTCTTGGGCGCATAGCTGCTTCCAGACGCGTGATTAACCGTTCTCCCTTGCTCAGCGTATACGGCTAAGAGCTTGAGAAACACTCGCTCGGATTTGGCATTCGCAGCCATCCTGTCTAAACCCTGCTCTGCCTGCTCAGCAACGAAAACACCCGCCTTCCATTTGATGCTAACCTTACCACCAGTGCGGCCATAGTTGGCCTTCTTGGTGCTAAGTGTGCGGACGTCAGGGTCGGTTTCATAGTCCCCTTCTTTGACGCGCTCAAGATAGAGCCGTGACCGCACCGAGTTGTTCCATCCAGTTGAACCGGATGTACCAGAACCGCTGTTCATGCCGGATAGGCTGGGGTGTTGGAGTAGCACAACTGCGCACTGATGGCGTATTGCTAGACCACGCAACAAGCCGGTGAATTGCCTTGCCGGCGCACGGTCATTTTCATTTCCGGGAAACAAGTCGGCCAAGGTATCAAGGATGATTAGACAGGGTTGAGATGCTTTGGCTTGATCCTCGACTTCCTTGAACAGTGACGTGGTTGCCAATGCCCCTGTCGATGGATTGAGGTTCGCTAAAAGCGCATCTTCACCGGCAAGGCTGCGAATTGTCAGCCGGTCCAGATCATGCGGCGATACTACTTCTGCCTCGCAGATGTCAGCAATGCGGCGGTGCAGTGTCCGTCGTCAGGGTTTTTGGGACCAAAGGCGGCCTAAACTAAGAGAGA
>CALAGN010000047.1 GCA_937891785.1 uncultured Octadecabacter sp. | reverse complement strand
AACCCAGCGCTTTGCCAGTGCAGATGCTTTCGTGGCCGTAGAACCAAGGGGCAGATCGTAGTTGCGAGAACCTTGGACAGCGGTCAGCTGAATGGCTACGTGATTGGGCGAACTTGGGCCCAAGCAGGTATCTGTAGCAGCCCGTATGCCCTGATTATCATAACCCCAAAGCGGCAACATTTTGTGCAGCCTTTTGGCCCACCTTTACTCTACTGTTGACAGCAGCTGAGAGAAAACGGGGGCCGGTTGCATCAGAATAGTGATCCGATCGGCACCTGAGAGACCACGCATAGCGTCTCCTTTGACATTCACGTCCTACCTACCGGGCTATCGGGTACCCTTGGAGCAAGCCATTTGGCCGTTTCTTTAGGGCAGCCAGTATCAAAATTGCGCCCAGTCAGGGACGCAAACTTGCTTGCCATATCGTTTGACGTGAATGGCCTTTCAGGGGTCCCTAGAAAACTGTTCTTACTGGCGTCAAATACTCTGCCCGAGACAAGCCGGACGGCAAGGGTGGCCCCCCATTTGTCTTGATCAGCGGCGGCTGAATGCAGTGTGATGCGCGCAGCCAGCTCGGCTGCGGCGGGTTGATCGAGCGCGTTGATAAACGTTTTAGGGTCGTCGGGATTGTTCAGCGCTGCGACTGCCAGAACGTAGGGCACGCTATATTGCGCGCCGGCCAAATCAGTAGGGGCAGGATTTGAGTGATGCGATAAAACCTTATCGCTAACCGCCAGATCGATCGTGCTGATATCTTCTGCGGAAAAATCATGGGCCGACATCATTTCACGCAGACATTCCACTGGGGCTTGGGCTGTTACATGGCAGGCATACCGTTTCAGGCACAGTTGGCGTGTTTGCCAATCCGTCCCCAGCCCCGCAGTCAAACGCGCTGGTTCAGAGTTTTGGCAATAGGCCTCAAGCAGTCCAAACTTTCCTTCTAAAACGGTGTTCGGCCCTTCATAGCCGCGCGCAGCCAAGTTTGCGGCAAAGACGCCCCCTTGGGCCGCTCGCCCCATATGAAGGCGTTTAACCATGCCGCCTCCGGCGTGGGAAAATGCCAAAAGTCCACCGCTCATGGACCCTGCAATCCCAAATGCGTCAACCATCTGTTGTAACGACAATCCACGCAACAAACCGGTGGCCACTGCCGCTCCGAATGGGCCTGTAATGCCCGGTGCGTGAAAACCGCGCTGTTCGGCAGAATGTAACGTGGCGTTGCCAATACGAAACATCACCTCAGTGCCTGCAACGATTGCACAGAGCAGATCTTCTAGCCCGGCACCGATGTCTTGTGCCACCATCAGGGCAGGCAGAGCGACCGTGGCGCCCGGATGTACGCCGGCACCAGGCTTGCGCAGGCTGTCCAATTCAAACGCATGGGCGCAGGCACCGGCGATAAGGGCGGCCTGTTCAACGGGCAGACCGGGCAAAGAAAGGGTGGGCAAATGGCAGGAGCCGGGTGCGGCACCCGCCGCCGCCTGTTCAATGATCATCCGCGACCATGAAAATTGCGCTCCAAACGCAGCACATCCAACGGCATCGGTCAGACAACTCCAAGCCAATGCACGGACATCTGTAGGAATGGCTTTGGGACGCAGGGCATGGGCAAATTCTGCCAATTGCTGGGCGGCGGTTGATTTAAGCATGACATCCAATCCTTATTTTGGGGGGGAGTCAGTTACGGATATCTTGGGTAAAATCTTCCAAGGCCATCTGCCGGCCCATGCCGGCTGCGCACGCTTGTTCATAGATATATCCAGCGGCAGCGGCAAATTGCAGGCCGTGGATATTACCACGATCTGAAAAGGTAATGTCGTTTGGCGATTGACGCCCTAATGTCGGATTACGCATGAGATCTGCCAGCAGAATACGCCGATCGATTGGTATGCTCGCAAAGTGACGCGCGCCACCCGAGCTGGCTTTGGTGCCTTGGGCGCTAAATGTAAGACATTCATCCTCAATCGGGTGGCCACCCCATTCGGGGGCGGGGGTCGCTAAGCCAAGCCGTAACCAACGATCGACCTTGGCAGACGCGGCAGTATCGAGGCTTCCACCAATGGCCATGATATGTGTACCAGGGCGCAGATCGGCACCATATACCACGGGTGTGATCGCATTTGTGCAGGCGCATAAAATGTCTGCCCGGGCTGCCACCTCCGCGGCATCGGATGCAAGTTCAGCCCCGTAGCCCAGATCGCGCGCATGTTTTACAAAACGTGCAGCATTGGCCCTTGTGGGGCTATAAATTACCACTTGTGCAATATCAGATGTCGCGCAAATTGTAAGCAGATGCGATAGTGCCATCCCGCCAGATCCCAATATGCCAAGGACCTGCGATCCTGGCCGTGCCATCAAGCGCGCCCCAATTGCTGAATCCGCGCCAACCCGCATTTGTTGCAAAATACCATCATGTATCAACGCCAGAGGCGCCCCCGTTTCCACGGATAATAACAGCAGTAACCCACAGTATGTCCCCGGAGAAACGGCATATTTTTCTTTGCGTGCAACGCCAGCCACATCGCGCAGATAGGTTACATCAGATTTGACCCGCAGGCAGGCATAGCGCCCAGCAATACCGGCAACCATCCCCAGCTGATACGTTTCGTGTCCACGTGGGGTGGCTTGCAGATCAAGACGTGGGGCGCAAACACCTTGTCCAAGGGCAAATGCCTCATAAGCCTGTGCAACTGTGTTTACAAAATCCGCAGGTGACAGCAACACGGACACTGCAGCATTGTCGATGAGGACTGGCATAGTTTACCCTCCTGTCAGTGGACGGCTCAAAGCCATAATCCACCCGACAGGGTAGCGCAGCGATAATAATTCACCCAGTAGCCAAAGCCCGGCAATAACGCCGATCGCACCCAAGACGCAGACTAGCCAGCTTTTTTTGGCTAGAACGCGCAGAAATGTTGCAACGTACAGCGGTGCGGCTGCGAAAAAGCCAACCAGTAACGAAAGTAACGGTAGCAGAATGAACCACCCAAAGTAATAGGTCAGTGAGGCCTGCGTGCCACCTGCAGCCCGGTATTCCGCTTCTGTGTCCGATAGCGCTGACGGAACTCCACGCGCGATCTGCAAAAGAGAAATTAAAATCAATGCGGCTGTTATCAGTGCAACCGAAATTGGAAAGACATAGGCCAGAAATCGTAAATTCATCGTGTCAAGAATAGCAAAAATGGCAAACGCTAGCAACGCGAGGGAAAATATCACTTGGCCGCGCTTTTGTGTGGCCGAGGCAGATCCTGTTTCATGCTCACCCAGTGAAATGCCCGAGCGAGAGCGCCAAGCGATGAAAACTGACACAACGGTCAAAACAAGAATGATCATTGCTGTGGGTCGTAAAAATACATGCAATCCGTAAATTTGCACTGTGCGCGATACGGAATCTTCCAGTGCGGGTGCAAGAACGAACCCGATCAAAAGAGCCGCGCGCGACCAACCAAAACGTTTCATAAACCCCCCCAGCAGGCCCAACAACACCAGTGCTATGATGTCGCCCCAGTTTTGTGAGGTTTGGAAACCAGCAAAGAATATCATTGTAATCATGAATGGGGCGATCAGCGCAAACGGGGCTGCGGTTAGCGATGCAATCGGGCGTGCAAGCCCAACACAGATTAGTGCACCCAAAACGTTGGCAATTGCGATTGACCAGATGATCACATAGACCAGATCAACATGGTTGGTCACCAATGTGCGTCCGGGCGTGACCCCAATCAATACTAATCCACCCAGCAACAGTGCCATGGTGCCTGATCCGGGAATGCCCAAAAACAGTGTTGGTATCAAAGCACCACCTTCTTTGGCGTTATTCGCTGACTCTGGCGCGATGACGCCGCGAATGTCTCCTTTGCCAAATTGTGATTTGTCTTTACTGGTCTGAATAACATGGCCATATGCGATCCAGTCGATCACAGTGCCCCCCAAGCCGGGCAGCGCACCAATCAGCGCACCAATGGTTGAGCAGCGCAGCACCAGCCACATGTTGCCAAACACGTCACGCACGCCCTGCATCCAGCCCTTTCCGATACTTCCATGCTCAGAAATTGCAACCTTGTGGCGCAATACGTCCAGAATTTCGGGCACCGCAAACAGTCCCAGACCGATCACCAAAAGTGGCAGGCCATCCAAGAGATAAAGTGACCCTTGGGTCATCCGGAATTCACCTGTTGATACCGCTGGACCTATCGTGCCAACTAAAAGACCAATACCGCAAGCAGCCAACCCCTTGATCATGCTGCGCCCAGTCAAAAGCCCCACCAGGCTCAGCGCTAAAATGACCAACATCATCTGTTCGGCAAATCCGATCGCTAAAAGCAGTGGTCGGGCAAACACAAATGCAAAGCTTAGCAAAATTGCACCAAAAACCCCACCGATCAATGAGGCGGTGAATGCCGCTGAAAGCGCCCGCGCGCCTTCTCCCCTTTGCGCCAAGGGAAATCCGTCAACCACAGTCGCCTGTGACCCCGAGCTGCCCGGAACGCCCATAAGAACTGATGGAAAAGTGTCAGATGTTGTGGTCACTGATGTCAGCCCGATCATCATCGCCAAGGCGGCAGACTGATCCATTCCGTAGACAAATGGCAAAACCAGCGACATTCCAGAAATGCCACCCAAGCCGGGCAAAATGCCAACCGCAAGCCCGATCACTACCCCAAGCACCAGATAGATCAGATGAGGGCCCATGATTTGCCCAAACGCCTGAAGTGCAAAATCGACAAGAGTAGGATCCATCTTGGGCCTCTGACTGCGCAAAAATGTTCATTGGCGCATATGCGCACTTGAAATGTGACGGCTGGCGGGGTGCCGCCAGCCGTCTGCACGGATCAGTTTACGCCATGCGTGTCGCTCAGCCATTTCTTCAGCCAAGTCCGTTCAGCGTCGCTCATGACAGATGCACCTTTCAAAGTACGTTCGGCCTGAGCACCAACAGTTTGTGGATATGGCCCGAGCACCGCCTTGGCTTCATCACCGGAAAGCCGTTCACTGCTAAGTGCCTTGCGCATCGCATCTGCATAGACGTTGTAGATGTCATCGGGTGTGCCAGCGGGCAGCGCAAACATTTTGGAGCCCATCACGCGGATGTTGAATAGTGTCTTCCAGACAGCATAGGCTTCACCCGTTAGCTTTGCGCCGTGGATGGCCTCATATACCTCAAGAAAGGTGGGCAGTTCTGGAACCATTGGGTCGCGGACAATTTCACCCGCTTCATTTTCAAAGCCGAATGTAAATAGTGGAACGGCGACCCCTTCATCTACCATCGGTTTGACCGAATTGGTCCAAGATGCCATGTTATCATAGTTCAATTGCAGTTCGCCACGGTCAAACCCCGACTGAGCTTCGGCGTTGCTCAGACCAAAAAGATAGCGCGCTTTGATCCCCAGCAGGTCAATTGCCAACAGCGCTGGAAGGTCTGATGAGGTCGCATTAGCCCCACCATAAACGGGCTGCATGGTGACCAGTTTTTTGACATCGGCCACGGGGTCCCCACTCAGCCCCAAATCCTTGCGGGCGTATACGACCAGACCAAAAGGCGATGTCAGGAATGGACGAAGCTCTGGCAGTGGGTACTCAACGGCTTTGTCCTGAAGCAGGTACTGAAAGAACGTCCCCGTTCCAAGTGATGCAATGGTCATACCGTCTGGTTTGGCCTCGCGGTGAAACTCGTTGATGCCAACTACTGAACCCGCACCAGGAACGTTGCGGATCAAGATGGAAGGCTGGCCAGGCAATGCTTGTTCCAATGCGGGCGCAAGCAAACGGGCGTGGATTGTTGATCCACCGCCGGCACCATAGGGCACGATCAATTCCACATTCTTGAATGTGATATCTGCGGCATAAGCTGGTGCCACTGCTGAGACTGCGGTGACAGCCAGTGCTGAGAGCCAGCACCTTAGAGCTTGAATTTTCATTCTTTCCTCCTCCTATTTACCTATGATCGCAGCGATCATAGGCCCCCTTTGATGGCTGCGCAGATCCCCCACAGCCTCAGGCGCGCGCCTCCTGCGCAGCACCATATCCAGCAAGCCGCCCAAAGGTTGCCCCAGACATTAGCCCGGTGCCACTTGCGTAATTGTTGAAAAACAGGCCCCCCACCATTTCACCAGCGGCATAAAGACCTGGCATTGGTTGGCCGTATTGGTTTTCGACCTGCCCCGCATTGCTGACCTTCAACCCGCCAAAGGTAAAAGTGATACCTGTCGTGACGTGGTAGGCATGATAGGGCGGCGTATCCAGCGGGTTAGCCCAATTTGTCTTATCGATTGCCAGCCCGTCCGTATGGCGCCCGTCGCGAACGTTAGGATCAAAAGGAATATCTGTGCGGCACGCAGCGTTGAAGGCCCGCACCGTTTCCAAAAATGACTTTGGATCAACACCATCTAGCTGTTCGGCAAGCCCCTCTAAAGTATCGGACTGTGCTTTGGTGACGCGCGGGATGCGATATTCACTGCGCAGCAGGTGGCTGACTTTGGAATCAAATATCTGCCACGCAAACATGCCGGGCTGCTTTAGAATTTCGCCGCCATAGCGTGCGTAAGTGTGGCTGTGGAAGTTTCGCCCCTCATCGATATACCGATCTCCACGAGCGTTTACCAAAATACCATAGGGGTAATTGTGCTTTTGAAATTGATCCCCGACGCTCAGGTCGCCAAAGGGGGGCGCGTTTACATCCCATGCCACGGCATGACAGCCCGACCAGTTGCCATGTGGCTGGGCGCCCGCCTCGAGCGCCATGCGCAAGCCAGCCCCCATATTGAACCTGGTTCCTCGCACTTTGGCCATATCCCAGCCAACACCCAGATAGCGTGCGCGCATTTCAGGGTTAGACTCGAACCCCCCACAGGCCAAAACCACCGCACCGGCAGGGATTTCAATCCGTTGCCCATGATGGGCGGCTACGATGCCGCACACGCGGCCGTCTTTACGAATAAGGCTTTCGGCGGGTGTGCTGTAGGCAATTGCGATCCCAGCCCGGTCAGCTGCAGCGTAAAGTGCTTTTAGCAGCTCTTCGCCACCACCCCAAATATGTAAAGCAAGCCCACCCCAAAACTTGAACTTTCCATCGACTTGATACGCTTGACGCCCAAGGCCAGGTTGCAGTTTGACACCATGCCCTGCCACCCATTTTGCAGTTTCCAAACTGTTGCGCACCAGAATCTCACAAAGCTCTGGATCGGTGCGATACTCAGTAAGTTCAAACATATCGTCAAAAAACTGTGCTTCAGTATAGGTGCCGAAATCAACATTCGACAGGTCATCGTCACGCATGGACGGGCAAACCTGCATCAGGTCATCAACCCCATTAAAAGCAAATCGGAATGCACCACCGGTAAAACGAGAATTCCCACCCCGTTCTTCAAAGGATGCCGCTTCTAGCATAAGCACCCTTGCGCCTTCAGCGCGGGCTGAAAGAGCAGCACAAAGCGCTGCATTGCCCGCACCCACCACAATAACATCAGGGGAATATTCAGATATTTCAGTAGCATTCATAACAGGCTAACCTTCCGTCATGTTGTTGAGCTTGTAAGACCATCAGGGGATAGAAGCGGTGCAAGCGCTGCAATGGTGTCGATATTCTCCAGATTAATTAGTTGATCGCGCAGCTTCACCGCAGATTTCGACCCCACGACAGGGGTCGCACAATCGATAAATTTTGCCTCAAGCGCGCCATCTGGCAGTGGGTGGTTGCGGTCACGGCCCAGTGGCCTTTCAACACGCGCATGCAGTTGCTGGCCTGTTGTCGTTGTTACCGTGACTTCTGCAAAAAAATGCTCAAAGCTGTTCATATCTGCTTTGGGATGTGGCTCTGCCGTGATCTGCTGCATGATCGCGTGCACCCGCGGTTCGGTGACGGCATCATCTGTAAAATCACTCAGCGTCAAGCGACCCTGAAGAAGGGCGCGCGCCAAGACATATTGCACCGAAAATTTCGCGTCTAATCCAGACTTGGGGTTGGGTCGGTTTGTGTGGCGCAGCCGCCGGGGATGTGTCCAAGACCGGATGGCCTGAACATTTTCAGCAGTTAATCCGTGTTGATCTCGCAGGATCAGCAGCGCATCAATTGCAGGATGGGTGCTGGCGCAGCAAGGGTGACGCTTGAATGCAATACCAGGCTCGATAAGATCCAGTGGGGCAGCCCAATCCTCGAGGCATGCTTTGGCATTTACATGACCTTCGTCATAGACATTAAAAAACCCCTGAGGATGCTCTAGCGCACCCGGATTTGCGGTCACCCCAGCTGCGGCAAGCATGGCCGCCGACAGGCCGTTTCTCGCGCAAAAGCCAACATGGAACGGCTTTGACATTGTTCCAAAATTTGCTTTGAGCCCCGCTGCCATTGATGCCGCCAAGCCAAGGGCCATGGTAGTTTTTTCTGGCGTTAAGCGCATAAGGTGCGCCGATGCTGCGGCAGCGCCAAAAACCCCTAATGTCGCCGTTGGGTGCCAGCCCTTTTCATAGTGGTGAAAATTTACAGCGCGCCCAAGTCGCGTTTCCACCTCGACCCCTGCAATGTAAGCCGACAGAAGTGCCCTTCCGCTAAGGTTATGCCGCTCTGCAAGCGCCCAAAGCGCAGGCACGATTGGGGCGCTTGGGTGCCCACCCATCGTGTTTGAGCAGTCATCAAAGTCATGCGCGTGGGCTGCAGTCCCATTAAACAGTGTCGCACTGAGGGCGTCGACCCGCATAGTACTGCCAAAGACACTCGCCTTGCCTGCGGCAATCGACTCGGCAAAGCCAGTACGCACCAACACGGCAACTGCGCTGTTTGCGCCCGCCAGCGTCACGCCGACAGTATCCATGATTGCCTGGCGTGCAGTTGTCACGGCTTCTGATGGAACATTGTCACACGTGACCGTCAGCAACTTACTGGAAATCTCTTGCAGCAGCATGGCCACCCCCCGTCCATATACAAACTGTAGACAGCAAGCCAATCACTGTCTACAGTTTTTTATATAAATCAATAAATAGCGCTCAAATGCGCTTTTTATTGGACTAATTCTGATTTAATCTTATTAACTGTCAACAGTAAGAACGGAATGTAAAAAATGACTGACACTATTGCTGACAGAGTACCCGTTTTGGTCGAGCGTGGATTATTGGCTGATAAAGCGACTGAACATATTCGTGGATTGATCACTGCAGGCCGCCTTTGCCCGGGTGATCGGCTGAATGAGGTTGAGATAGCCGCCGAACTTTCAATCAGTCGCGGGCCGGTCCGCGAAGCGGTGCGTCGGTTCGCGTCAGCAGGTCTTGTGGTGTCTGAGCCCAATTTGGGGTCGCGAGTCATCGACATTGATGCGGCTGCCGTTCGCGGGCTTTACGAAGTGCGAGAAGCGCTTGAATCTATGGCGGCCCGCTTGGCAGCGGAACGAATGCAGTCAAGAGATAAAAAGGCCTTGCTTGAGATGCTAGACCAACACGCCCTAGCCATGTGCGGTAGTGCGGCCACCGATACCTACCCTGCAGGAAGCTCAGATTGGGATTTTCATTTAGCCGTTTTGAAGGGGTCAGATAATGCCGTAGCATGGCGCATTTGTGGAAATGAGTTGCGCGACATGTTCAGCTTGTTGCGTGCCCGTCATGGGCGGGTGCCCGGTCGTGGTAAAGTCGCGCTGCAGGAGCATCGTCAGGTGGCTGAAGCGATATTGGATCAGGATGGAGATCTGGCCGCTGTCCTTATGTCGCGCCATATCCGCAATTCTTATCGTAACCAGATCACCCTGATGTCAGCGGGCGTTCCCGAAGATCGACGCAAGGAGAAGATATGACGGTCAGTTGGCTTAAGTCCCCAGATCCTCGCGCAGTGCCACGAAGCGCACGCTTGCGTGCCTTGTTGGCTTTGGGGCAAACCACCGCTATGGCGGGTGCTTATGATGGCATGTCTGCGCTTTTGGCCCGCCAGGCTGGGTTTCAGGCACTTTATCTTTCTGGTGCAGCACTTTCCGCCAGCAAGGCACTGCCTGATTTGGGGCTACTGACGGCCGAAGACGTCACGCGTGCGGCGCGGGACCTTGTGCGCGCATCCGATCTGCCTGTACTTGTGGATTGTGACACGGGCTTTGGCGAAGCGATGAATGTTATGCGTGCTGTGCGTGAACTTGAAGAGGTGGGTGTCGCTGGAATTCAGATCGAAGACCAGCAGTTCCCCAAGAAATGTGGTCATTTGAACGATAAGCGATTGGTACCAGCCGAAGATATGTGCCGAAAGATTTCAGCGGCGCGTCACGCGTCTTCTCAGATGGTGATCTGCGCTCGTACCGATGCGGCCTCAACAGCGCTTGATGACGCCATAGATCGTGCCAACCGATATGCCCGCGCTGGGGCGGACGTTATTTTTGTTGAGGCGTTGGTGAGTGATGCTGACATTAGGGCTGTGCGTGAACGGGTGTCAGCACCGCTGTTGGCCAATATGACCGAATTTGGCCGCACCCCACAAATTGCTCTGAATGCGTGGCAAGGCTATGGATATGAACTGGTAATCTATCCTGTATCGGCCTTTCGGATTGCGGCTCGCGCTCTGGAGCAATTCTATAGTGGTCTGCAAACCGCAGGGACTGCAGAATCTTTCTTGCCTGCGATGATGACGCGCAGCAAGCTTTATGAAACGATCGAATATTATGATTATGAGGCGCTTGACGCCCAAATTGTCCGGACAGTTCTTCCGACTGAAACGTCCACCAACAAGGCAGATTGAACATGAGCGCGCACCAGATTTCTGAAAATATCCACACGAGAGCTATTGCCGAGTTTGTCGCAGGCTTGCGCTATGATGACATCCCGCAAGAAGTGCGCACTCGGTGCAAACTGTTAATCCTTGATAGTTTGGGATGTGCACTTTACGGAGCCGATTTGCCTTGGACACGTATTTTGCAATCAACACTTGGTGCAATTGATTCCAATGATGGTGCAGCAGTTTGGGGTACAAATATTCGGCTCAGCCCACCGCATGCGGTCCTGATCAATGGCACGCAGGTACAAGGGTTTGAATTGGATGATGTGCACCGCCATGGCGTACTGCATGTGGGTGCTGTTACACTTCCGCCACTACTTGCCGTTGCAGAGATGACGCCTATGACGGGCCGTGAATTTTTAACGGCTGCTGTGGCCGGCTATGAAATTGGGCCGCGTGTAGGTATCTGCATGGGGCAGGAACACATAGGCCAGGGTTGGCATTCTGGGGCAACCGTTGGTGTGTTTTCGGCAGCCGCAGGTGCGGCGCGGGGTTTTGGGTTGGATCCTGAGCGCACGATCCACGCGCTTGGCATAGCCGGAACACAGGCCGCAGGCCTTATGGCTGCTCAGTTTGGCGCAATGGTCAAACGGATGCATGCTGGGCGCTCAGCGCAAAGTGGATTTTACGGCGCTTTGTTGGCGCGTGATGGTTTTACTGGAATCATCGATGTGTTTGAGGCCCAGTATGGTGGATTTTGCACAACATTTTCCCGCTCGGGTGACCGGTTTGATATGGGCGCGCTGAGTGCGGGGTTGGGCCAGACTTTTGAAACGATGCGTATCGCGCTTAAATTCTACTCCTGCGTTGGCAGCAATCATACGACCTTGGATGCTATTCGTGATTTACGCACGGAAACCCCATTCGCTCTTGAGGATATGGAGAAGATTGTCGTGCATGGCTCACAGGTGACCGTTGATCATGTCGGCTGGTCATACCGCCCCGAAGGATTGACATCTGCTCAGTTGAATTTGCCGTTCTGTGTGGCGACCCTCTTGTTAGAAGGTGATGTGTTTGTCGACCAGTTTACACCTGATTGTGTTGATAATGCAGAACGGATTGCGTTGTCGCGAAAGGTTGAGGTCGTACATGATCCAGAGATCACGGCCCTCGGTTCAAAATTTCGCCACAAGGTGCGGGTTGATATTCACCTACGCGATGGCCGAATTTTGCAGGCCATGCGAGAGGCGCCGCGCGGCAGCGAATTTTCCTTTGCCTCAGCTGAGGATATTATTGAAAAATTCAAAAAATTGGCCGTTAAGGCGCTGCCATCTGAACAGATTGACCGTTTGGTTGCAGCGGTGATGAACATGGAAGATCTTGATGATGCAAGTGATATCGTCCGGTTGATGCATCCATGATTAAATATTGCTGCGTGATTGGGGCACGGGATCGGTGCTGACAGCCCGTGGGGTGTTGCGGACCATAAGCCAATGGGGGGCTGCAGCCGCTGCTGGTGCCTTAGCTGACGCGGCTGAAGTGCCATTGGCCTGGGTGTTGGGCCCGTTGGTTATCACAGCGGTTTTTTCTATTGCAGGCTCAACCCCTTATGCTCCGGTTCAAGCGCGCCGCTTGGGCCAGATAATCGTCGGCACTGTAATCGGCCTGAACATGACAACCGAGGCCGCCGCAAGCTTGTTGGTTTGGTTGCCTGTTATGGTGCTGACTGCGATTGTGTCGATGCTGTTGGCCGCTGCAATCAGTGGCATCGTTGCGCGTGGGGCGGGGATTGACGGTTGTTCGGCATATTTTGCATTGCTACCTGGCGGGTTGACCGAAATGGCCAATGTCGGGAGCCGCCTAGGAGCGCGTAGCGAAGCCATCTCATTGGTGCATGCTTTGCGGGTCGCGCTCACTGTGATGATTGTTCCATGGGCCGTGGTGATGATGGACACCCAGGCAGATATTGGTCTGCGTGGGGGCCCGCGCGTTGTATTAGACTTGCCTATAGTGGTGCTTTTGGCGGCAGCGGCGGTCATTGGGACGCTTGTGCTGCGCAAGGTGCGTTTTTCAAACCCATGGATGCTTGGTGCATTGGCGGCCGTCGGAGTGATGGCAGGCTCTGGCTTAGTCGAAGGTCAATTACCGGCACCCTTGTTGTGGCTGGGGCAGTTCTTCATCGGAATGGCGGTCGGCGCGCGCTTCAAACGCGATATCATGCGCAGGCTGCCTCGGCTGGCGCTGGTGTCCTCATTGGCCATTCTTTTTATGGCGTTGGTAATGGCAGGCTATGCGTTTGCAATTAAAAGCTTGGGTGCTTCAGATTTGGAAAGCCTAATTTTAGCGGTTTCGTCCGGTGGGTTTGCCGAAATGACCCTGACGGCACAGATGCTGCATCTTGATGTCGCTTTAGTAACCGGCTTTCATTTCGTCCGGGCCTTTGCTGTGAACAGCCTAGCTGCACCACTTTGGTGCTGGCTGATAAAGTTGGGCTGGTTGCGAGGTTCACAACATTGAGATGCTTGCAAAAAACGGAAGTGGTCCATAAACATAGAAATAGCTAAGCTATAAACGCATTAACCCGCTTTAGGCCGTCAGGCTTGCACGATTTGGGAATAGACGAGCGACTGCCATGTGGGTGCCGGAGACGCAGTTGCTCCCGAGGATTACCTGCATTCTACGTCATGGGGGTGGATGAGCCGGTCATGTTCTACCTTGTCCGAGATCCCACAAGGGGCGGCTGTGCCGTTGGCTTCCCTACTGCACATCTGGGTATGCGGCTGGTCAGCGATCGCGAACCAAGGGCCTCAGAGGCGAGCGGTCTATTTAGACGGCACAAGCGCCTCAACCACGACGGAGCGCCAAGCGCCGTCTTCAAAGATCAGTGCGCAGCCCTGGCGTACAGGGATACGAAGGGCATCATATTTTTTAGCGCGGGCTGTGTGAAAGACCACATTCCCAAGGCTTGAGGCAAAAGCTTTGCCACCTGCAATCCTTACCTCTCCAGCGATTGGGGGGCCTGTACAGGCCAGAGCATCGGCCCCCGCCTCCAAGAGCGTTTCGGCAAGGTCAGACAGCCAGTCAGGCGATTTGCCCCAATCGACAGACCAATGGTGGTAATGCAGCGCCACGATGACGAACTTTGCCTGTGTTCGGGCGCGTTGGATATCTGCTACAATGCGGGCGGTGTCTTGGGGTGGGCAGCGCCAAATCTCGCGCGGCTCCCCGCTTCCCTCCAGCGCGAGGCCATAGAAATCCCTTTGGGGCGTGAGGCTGTCATAGCCGATCGCCCTGCGGCGCGCAGATTTTTGGGCCTTGCCGGTTATGATCGTGACTGTTTCAAGATCGGTCAACAGTTTTGCGGGCAAACCCAAGGTGCATGTCAGACGAAGGGCATTCACGCCGGGGCCGGTACCTGCAATCGCCCAATCCGGCGTCGGTCCAGCATCGACGCTGAGCAAAGCCACGCCATTGTAGATGGCCGCAGCAGAGGCGGAAGCCAGATTATGGCCCGCCCCGGCCACACCAAAACCGGAGCGCTCAAGCGTCGAGCGAGTAGATAAAAGGCCAGCATGGCCAAAATCCCAAGCGTGATTATTGGCCAGCGCCAGCTGCGTGACGCCAAGATTACGCAGCATCACGCCCGCCTTTGGGTGGGCCGCATGCACCGTTTTCTGTTTCATCGGCCAGGCATCGTCCGGGGGCAGGCAGCCCTCAAAATTGCAAAGGACTGCATCTGCGCCATGGGTCAGTGCCTGCAATTCCTCAGGCCAAGTGACAGAGTGATGGATCAGGGCTTGACCAAGGATGACGATTTTCATGGGGCCATGACGGGCAGAAGCAAACGGCAATCAGCAAGGGCGAACTGTGCAGTTGCCACCGAGTGTCCCTTGGCGTTTGGCACCTCTTCGCCGGTTTGTGGATTAACGTCAAACTTCGGAAAGTTCGATCCCGCGATATCTAGCCGAATACGGTGGCCCGCTGCGAATAGGGCGGCAATCGGGGCAGCCTCAACCCTGATGGTCACCGTCTCGCCCTTGGTCATCAGTTTGGGGGCCTCCCAACTGTCGCGGTAGCGCAGCCGCAAGATGCCATCTGTCAAATTGGCGGAAAAACCCTCGGGATAGTCAGAGTTCGGCGGGGCAACATCCACCAGTTTGATGGCGATATCCATGTCAGGCACATCAGCGCGCAGCGTTAGTTCCGCCGCAACCAGACCTGCGATTTCAACGGCTTCCGTTAAAGGCTCCGTCGTGAAGCTGAGAGTATTGGGGTCAGAGGTCAGCGGTCCGAAGGGGGCTTTGGCCGCAAATGTACTGGGCTGGGTGACCTGATTGAAGATCCCCCCAGCCATCACCGGCTCGCCCGAAGTGATGGCCCCGCCAAGCGTTGGCACGGGGCGCTTCGGGTCACTAACAAGCACGGCTTGCCCTGCAGGTTGAGGGATTTTGGACAATAGCCCGCCGCTTGCCAAATGATAGGGAATGATCTGAACCTTGCTGGCTGGCCAGTGCGTATCGTTGCGCCATGTGCCGCCCATCGCTATCCTGCCATCTGCGGTTTTGCGCAAGCTGCCACCACCCAGACAGAACCACCGCACCGATGGGGGCAAGGCTGTGGCATCATCGCGCTTGAGCCAGCGATCAAACCAGCCGTGGCGCAACGTATCATAGTTCAGGGCGATACTGTCATCCAGTCGCGACTGCGGGCCGAAATCAGCCTCTCCAGCGAAGGTCTGGCTGCGCCGTCCATGAAGCCAAGGGCCCATGACAATTTCGGCCTGACCGCCTGCCGCCCGAATGCCCTTGTAATGCTCGAACATGGTTTCGGCATAGGGATCGAACCAGCCTGTCATTAGAAAGACCGGGCAGCGCGCCAAAGCGGGATAATGGGCTGCTGCGTACAGTTCTGGCTTTTGCCAGAATTCATCGAAGCGGCCCCGCTCCCATTGATCGAAAAGGTAATCTTCATAGTCTGGCACATGGCGCATGGGCGAGGCACCCCGATGCCAATCCTGCGCCAAGATCCAGGCCGAGATGTCCTCGGCATCCAAGGCGGCTGCGACCTGCGGATCCTTTGCGGCATCACTGAGACGGGCATGTTTGAAGGCCCATGTCACCTGCTTCATCTCAAATGTGCCACCCCGGCGCACACCACCCTGATAGGCATTCCAGAAGCCGCCAGAATCCAGAAACATGGCCTCGAGGCCCTCGGGGTGCAGCACAGCCAAGGCGGTCTGGACATGAGCGGAATAAGACAGTCCAAATGTGCCGAAGACACCGCTGCACCATGACTGGCTGCGGGCCCAGTCAAGCGTATCAAACCCGTCTTCGCCTTCGCCTAGGTATTTCTGAAAACTTCCTTCCGAGGCATAGCGCCCCCGGCAATCCTGGTTCAGCACCACATAGCCGCCGCGTGCAAGATCGGCGGCAACGGCAAGATTGCTTTTGGGCACGGGATTCGCAACGGAAACCTCGCTGAGCCGTGCTGCTGATTTGTCATAAGGGGTGCGGTGCAAAAGCGTGGGGAAAGGCCCAGACAGAGCCTTTCCGTCTTGAGCTGGCAAGGTCACATCCGTCGCTAAACATACGCCGTCGCGCATCGGGACCATCACATCCCTGATCACAACGACATCATTGATGGTCCCGTGCAGTGTCATCAGTTTGCAGGCCTCGCACCCATGGCCAAAGTCCGTTCATCCCGACGGGGGGTGAAATCGACCCCGACTTTGGACGCCCAGCTAAGCGCTTGAAAGTAGAGTGGAACCGTTGCTGTATCCCGGGCTGCGATGGCTGCGGCGTCTTTCAGGGCGAGTTCACGCGCATCCGGGTCGAATATTGACGCCGCAGCAACGATTGCAGCATCAAATTCCGGATTGGAGTAGCGGTAGCGGTTCAGCGTACCGTTGCCCGTTCCCTTCTTGTCATAGGTGTGGATCGCGCTCAGCAACCCACGAGAGCTTTCACCGGTGGAGTTGCCGTAAGAAAAGACAAAGGCACCATAGGCATTTTTGCCTGCATCTTTGGAAAAGACAGCATATGGCAGCGTTTCAACCGCATTCACCTTTAAGCCGCCCCGCGCCAGAAACTGGCCCAAGACCTGCGCCAATTCGCCATCTTGGCTGAACCGGTCGTTGGAACTGTGAATGGTGATGCCAAAACCCTCGGGATAGCCAGCCTCGGTCAGCAGAGTCTTTGCCCGTTCCACATTTACCTCTGGGACGGAGATCGCCTCGTTATAGCCGAAAACGCCAGAGGGTACGATCTGGCTTGCGGCTTCTCCGGCACCGTACAAAAGACGGTCAACGATCGCCTGACGGTCAATCATCAGGGAAACCGCTTCGCGGACGCGCGGGTCCTGGAACGGGTTGGAGGGAAGCGGCTCGCCCGCAAGATCTGTGAGTAAGGGTGCATCATCGGCTTGGTTTAGCGCCAGATAGATCAGGCGTACCGTTGGCGTGTCATAGACCTTCAAATCTGGATTGGCACGCAGGGATGGAAGATCAGCCGGAGGCACGAGATCAATCAGATCAACCGCTCCGGACAGCAAGGCTGCAACACGTGCCGCATCGTTGGAGATAAAGCGCATCGTCACGTTTTCGTAGGCGGGCGCATCGCCCCAATAAGCATCATTGCGGACCAGTTCCATTCGATCACCGGGCGACCATGAGACAAACTTGTAAGGCCCTGTTCCGATTGCCGCCGAACCCGAGTTGAAATCGCTACTTTCCTTTCCCTCGGTCGCGGCCTTTGAGACGATGTAGACCGTGCCGATGTTCTCAACAAACAGAGGGTTGGGGGTTTTGCTGGTGAAGCGGATCGTGTGGTCATCCACAATCGTCATGCTGTCGATATCCGCGACCGATTGCGCAAAGGACGCGGTCGAGTTCGGCACATCGGGCGCGCGGGTCAGCGAGAACACCACATCCTCGGCGGTGAAGGGCGAGCCATCATGGAAGGTCACACCCTGACGCAGTTTCACTTCCCATGTCATCGGGTCGATGTTTGTCCAGCTTTCGGCCAGACCGGGGCGCATCCGCACGTTGGCATCCGTCAGAGCCAGCCGGTCAAAGATATGTAGCGCAGTCATCTGGTTCGGTCCGGTGCGGGAAAATTGCGGATCAATGGATTGCGGTTCATTCCCGCGCCCGATGGTCAGATCCTGCGCCCAAGCGGGCATGCTGGCCAAGGCCAGGGCCGTGGCGAGTGTGAATGATTTCATTAAGGTCATGTCATATCCTCCTAGTCAGTTTTTTCATTGAGGTGGCAGGCGGCAATCCTGTCTGGCGCCACGGTTTTCAGAGCAGGGATTTCCGTAGAGCACCGCGGCATCGCGTGGGGGCAGCGGGTATGAAACCGGCAGCCCGGCGGAGGGGCTAGCGGTGAGGGCAATTCGCCCTTGAGCGGAACATAAACGCGCCGTCCCCGGCCAATGCGGGGTGCTTCGTCCAAGAGCGCCTTGGTGTAGGGGTGGGCCGGACCCGCAAAGATCTCGGCTGTTGGGCCGACTTCAACAATCTTGCCCAGATACATGATCGCCACACGGTCTGTCAGATGCTCGATTACTCCAAGATCATGGCTGATGAACAAATAGGTCAGCCCACGCTGTTCGCGCAGATCCATGAAAAGATTGAGAACTTGAGCCTGGATGGAGACATCGAGGGCCGCAACGGCTTCGTCGCAAACAAGGAATTTGGGCTGTACGGCCAGCGCGCGGGCAATACCTATCCGCTGGCGCTGCCCGCCCGAAAACTGATGCGGAAACCGGCTGGCGTACTCCGGGTCCAGCCCGACTTCACGCATAAGGTCGGCAACTTTGGCGGCGCGATCGTGAGCGGAAATCATGCCATGAACAACCGGAGCCTCACCGATGATGTCGGCAATTCTTTTGCGGGGGTTCAACGAGGACATCGGATCCTGAAAGATCATCTGAATGTCCAGCCTTGCGCGACGGGCGTCTTCTTGTGTCCACTCAGCCTCTTCGACACCTTCAAAGTGAAACTGGCCAGAGGTCTTGCCATGAATGCCCGCGACCACGCGCCCCAGCGTCGATTTTCCGCAGCCGCTTTCACCGACAAGACCGAGCGCCTCCCCCTGCATCACATGTAGGGAAACGCCATCCACGGCCCGTACTTCGGGGGGCCTTGGCACGCCGAGACGAATGGCAAGACGTTCGGCGAAATCAGGCTTGCGGGTAAAAATCTTGGTGACGTCTTCTAAAGAAATATGGGCGGGCATCAGGTCAACTCCCGCGTGAGGGGCGTGATGCAGCGCGCCATATGTTCCGGGCCGATGTTGCGCGCGGGGGGGATTTCTGCGCAGGCGGGTTGCTCATAGGGGCAGCGTGGCGCAAAGGGGCAGCCGGGTGCAAGGTTCAGCACGGATGGCGCCATTCCCGGGATCTGGTTGAGCCGCTTGCCCGGCGTTGTCCGGCTGGGGATCGAGTTGAGCAAGCCTTCGGTGTAGGGATGTGCGGGCCGCCCGATCACATTGGCTGATGGCCCATGTTCAACCACGCGCCCTGCATACATGACCGCAACACTGTCGGCGATGGTCTCTACCACGGCTAGGTCGTGGCTTACCCAGATCATCGCCGTTCCGGTTTCTGCGACCAGCTTTTGCATCTCTGCAATAATCTGGCCTTGAATGGTAACGTCCAGCGCTGTCGTCGGCTCATCCGCGAGGATAAGAGCAGGGGCGTGCAACAGGGCAATGGCGATGGCCACCCGCTGCCGCATCCCGCCGGAAAACTGGTGCGGGTAGGCGCCGATCCGGTCTTCGGGGGTGGGGATGCCGACGCGGCGCAGCACTTCGATCGAGCGATCCCGCGCAGCTTTCCTTGAGACAGTCTCATGCGCCAGTACGGTTTCAATCATCTGTGTTTCGATCTTGAGAACTGGCGTCAACGTCATCATAGGGTCTTGAAAGACCATGGCAATATCGCGCCCGCGCAACTGGCGCATCCGGCTGACTGGTGAGCCAACCAGTTCCTCACCTTTGAACTTGATGGAGCCTTCCACGATCCGCCCCGGTGGGTCAATCAGGCCCAGAACGGAAAAGCTCGCAACCGTCTTGCCCGATCCGCTTTCTCCGACGAGGCCAAGCACTTCGCCCGCGTTCAGGGTGAAATCGATGCCATCCACGGCTTTGACAACCCCGGCACGGGTATAGAAATGGGTCTTAAGCCCACGAACCTCCAAAAGCGCACTCATTTCGCATTCCTCGGGTTCAGCACTTCGCGCAGCCGGTCGCCCACGATGTTGATCGCAAAGATCAGCGTCAGCAAAAGCAACCCCGGAAAGACAGAGATCCAGTAAAGCCCAGCCAACATGACGTTGAACCCGTTGGAAATCAGCAACCCGAGCGAAGGCTCAGTGATCGGCAGACCAAGCCCCAGGAAGGAAAGCGTGGCCTCTGCTGAAATCGCGCTGGCAACCTGCATTGTGCCGATCACGATCACTGGGGGCATGCAGTTGGGAGCCAGATGGCCAAAAACGATTCGTGTATGGCTGAGTCCAAGTGATCGTGCAGCCTCGATATATTCCTTGTTGCGCTCGCTTAGCGCGGTGGCGCGGACGGCCCGAGCGAAATAGGCCCATTGCACCACCACAAGAGCGAGAATGACTTTTTCAACCCCTTGGCCCAATATGGCCAGCATCATCAAGGCCACGAGGATAGTGGGAAACCCCAGCATGAAATCCACGATCCGCATGATCAGAGCATCAACGCCACCCCCGGCATAAGCCGCCACAAGTCCCAGCGAGACGCCGAGAATGATCGCCAGAACGCCCGAGCTTACCCCGACAAGCAGGCTGGTGCGCAGGCCATAGAGCATCGCTGAATACATATCTCGGCCCTGATTGTCGGTTCCAAGCAAGTAATAGGGACCATCAGGAGAGGTTGAAAACGGCGGTAGGCGGCTGTCAAAAAAGCTGATCTGGGTTAGGTCATAGGGGTTTTGCGGGGCGATCCAGGGGCCAAATACTGCGGCAAGCAGCATAAGAGAGCATATCCACAAGGCCAAAACAGCTGTCTTGCTTTCGCAGAACTCTTGCCAAACGGGGCGCCAGCGCGACGGGGCGGGAACGGCTTCTTCGGTCATGATTTACCCCCAAGCCGGACGCGCGGGTCCAGTGCCGTGTAGAGAAGATCAACCACCAAATTAATAAGGATAAACAGGAAGGTAATAACCAGCAGATAGGCGGCGACCACGGGGCGATCGAGCCGGTTGATACTGTCGATGATCAGCTTGCCCATTCCCGGCCAAGCAAATATGCTTTCAGTAACGACGGCGAAGGCGATGACCGAGCCAAGCTCCATCCCGATAACTGTCACGATAGGGGCGGCGATAGTTTTGGCCACATGAACGCCCACGATCCGGCGTTCCGTCAGACCGCGCGCCCGCCCGAATTTGACGAAATCCAACGGCATGGTTTCGCGCACCTGAGCCCGCGTTAGGCGAATGACCAAGGCGAGTTTGAACAGTGCGAGATTGGTTGCGGGCAGGATCAAATGGCGGATCCCGTCCCATGTTGCAAAGCTGGTCTCGATACCGAAAAGCGATCCGGTCTGGCCTCGACCGCTGGAGGGAAGCCAGCCAAGGCCAATCGAAAAGATCAGGATTAGCATTAGCCCTTGCCAGAAATTTGGCAGCGAAAACCCAAGGATGGAGCCTGTCATGATCGCCCGCTCCATTCGCGTTCCCGGATGCAGGCCCGCATAAAGGCCAAGTGGGAAGCCCAAGACCATCGCGATGAAAAGTGCCGACAGGGCAAGCTCCAACGTGGCGGGAAAGCGCGCGAGGATCAGCTTGATCGAGGGTTCATTGTACACAAAACTGCGGCCCAGATCGCCGCTGAGCGCGTTTTTCAAGAAGAGCCCATACTGCACTATCAGCGGTTGATCGAGGCCGAGAGACCTGATGGCCGCCTGACGTTCGACTTCGGTCGCATCATCGGGCAGTAGGATATCCGCGGGGTTTCCAACCGCATAGAGCCCCACAAAAACCACTAGTGAAACTGCAAAAAGAACAGCAAGCGTCTGGAGCAGTCGTCTGATCAGAAAAACGGTCATGGCGCACCTGATAGTTGCCCCCAGACGCTAACAGTGCGGATTCTGACGCCGCAATCTTATTGTTGCCTTGGGTCACGCCATAAGCCACACTTATGCTATGGCAGCATCTATCGTTCGTGGTCTTGAGATCTTTTGCGCCCTTGTGGAAACGGGCAGCGCTATTGGAGCCGCCCGGCGGCTTGGCGTGTCGCAGCCCGGTGTCAGTCAGCAGATCATCCGGCTGGAAGCCGAGTTGAACCTTGTACTTTTTGCGCGTGAAAACGGGCGGATGCGGCCGACTGAAACCGGATTGGCCCTGTATGAGGAGGCAACGCATGCCTTTGACGGATTGGATCGCGTGCTCAATCTGGCGCGGGATATCCGGGGCTTGGAAAGGGGAGTTTTGCGGATTGCTGCGCCCTATTCGATGGGGACGACCTTCCTGCCACGTGCCTTGATGCAGCTTACCAAGGATCATCCGGAGTTGAGGATACAGGTCAACCTTGGGACCTATGAACGGATTGTCAGCCTTGCCGCTGCGCGAGAGGTCGATCTTGGGATTGCGAAGGCACCGATTCTGGCGCCGGGGTTAGAGAGTATTTCCATCACCAAAAGTGCTATGGCGACAGTTGTTCCAATTGGTCACAGGCTGGCTACAAGTGCGCGTTTGACGGTGGAAGATCTAAAGCAAGAACCGCTGGTTATGATTGGGCGCGGCAAGTCCTGGCGCGAGGAGATCGACGTTGCTTTTCGCAGCAAAGGGGTCGCGACGCGCGTGCTTGTCGAAACGCAGTCGGTTGAATCTGCCGTTGGCTTCGCCGCTGAGGGATTTGGCATCGCCATTGTTCCGGCTTGGCTGACAAGCGTTTTGAAGCAAAGTGCGGTTGTGATCATCCCTTTTGACATCAATGTCGAACATCAGTTTGTGGTCATTCACCCCGAACGCGCAAAGCGGGGCAAGATCGCGCAGGATCTGGCGACCATTCTGGCCTCTTTCGTCGAATAGGTGCTGGCCGGCAATAAAACGCCTCCCCGGTGCGCAAACACGGGGGCCGCTTTTGGTTCCTTATGTTATTTCTCGGTTGAGGATGCCTCTATATGGATCGTGGGTTAGCCATGAACTTCGTCCCTATTTCCGGACAGGTTCATTTATTTCCGGACAGGTTCATTTATTTCCGGACAGGTTCATTTATTTCCGGACAGGT
>CALAGN010000046.1 GCA_937891785.1 uncultured Octadecabacter sp. | reverse complement strand
GGCCGGTCGTTTCGGGCAGGATGACCTGAAGCTTTGCCTGATTTGCGCCCATCCAGCGGCCGGAGGCCTCGGGCGACCACCAGCCCCCCCCAAAGCCCATGAGCGCGGCGCTTTCGGCCTCGGGCACGGGCACCACGCGCTCCAGGGGAAGAGGGCCCAGTCCCGTACGGGGGGCGATGCCGGCCTCAGGGCCGATGCAGCCCTCAAGTCGCGCGGCGGTGCTGTCTGCCATGGGCAGCGCCGCCTGGGTCAGGGGCTGCACGGCCAGGGATCCGTCGCTGTCGCCAAGCGTCACGGCTTTTAGCATGACCCCCATCTGGCGCGCATCATTGCTAAGTCCACGTAGTGCGGGGCAGGTCAGATCGGGGCCGCCGGTGGACAGCCGCAGGGTGACCGGGACACCCCGAGGCAGCATGCCAAGCTCAGCTGAAAATCCGACGTCGCCCATGACAGGGCGCGCGGCAAGTTCCACCCCGTCATGGCTGAGGGCAACCGTCCTGCTTTCGGCAGAGGCAAGGTCGAGTGTAAGCGTCAGGCCACCTGCGGTCTCGGGAAGGATCAGGGAGAAGTCGACTTCGCGCGCACCGCTCCAACGTCCGGCGCGTTCCTGGCTCCACCAGCCGCCGCCAAAGCCAAGAGGGCCGGTCAGAGCCTCGCCCACGGTTCGGGTTGCTCGCGGGAAGGGGGCCACGGGCATCGGCTCTGCCCGCCCGCCAGGCGCGTTGCAGGCGGCTAGGTCCGGTCCGATACGTGGACCGGCGGGCAGGGCGGCGGCAATAGCTGGCGCCGGCCTTGGCTCCGCAGCCGGGGCCTCTGCCAGAACCACGGGGGCCACAGCCGGGCCCGCCGAGGCTGCAGGCGCAACCGGGGCAGCCGCCTGGATGGGCGTAGGCGGGACGAGGACCGGGTCGTCACCTGATGGTGTCAGCAGCAAGCGCACCCGGGGAAAGGCGGCATTGACAAACTCGCGCACTGCACCCGTATCGTCAAACAGGCCGATATAGGCCTGGCGCGCCTCCAGCGCCCGCAGCACGGGCAGGTCGAGCCCGTCGAGCGGCGGGGCGATCTGTTCCGATTGACGGCCGCAAAAGGCGGTATCCTGCACCATGATCGCATGGGCCACAAAGCGACCTTGGTTCTCGGCGATCTGATCGGTCCAGGGCCTGTGATCGGCTGCGGTGAACCCAGGCGTGCACTGGTCCATCCGGTCGAGCTGTGCGGCACGACCATCGGCGGTGATCCCTACCAGGTGCAGCCCCCGTCCAAGCACCCAGTCCTGGCTGCTGTCGAGCGTGTCGGTGGTCTGGTGGCGCACGAGACTCGCGCCCGCGCCGAAGGCCGAGGATTGCAGCAACACACCCCGATCACCGGTCAGAAGGGCGGGGTAGGCGAGTTCTTGGGGCAGGTCGCCGCGCAGAACGCCGATGCGCATCAGCGCCTCGATTTCGGGGACGCTCTGGCTGTCTTCCGGCGGGCTCAGCATCGGGGCCAGGTCTTCCTGCGACAGGAAGGTGGAGCGCGGCACCGGGCGCACGGTGGCCGAAACCCCGCGCTGCCCGCTTGCGAGGCACAGCGCCTGCTGCTCCTCCAGCCCCTCGTTCGGGCGTAGTACGCCAAGCGCGCGGCAATCGTCGAACCACATGTAGGGCGTGCCGTCTGGCAGGTTCATCACGATCTGGGTCAGCGAGGTGTTGAAGGCCGGATCGGTGCTAAGCGAAATCTCGGTGATCGTGTGATCAGCGTCAAAGGCCAGAAGGGTCGGCATCGGGAATGCCGATCGCCCGTAATTGGCCTCGCCCCGTTCAAGGTTCACGTAAAGACCATCCGAGATGTCGGGGAAGGCCCAGAGCCGGGTGTAAATGGACTGGTAACCCATAACATGAGCATCGAGCGCCTGGCTGTCATCGACGGCCACGCCAAGCTCTTCGGGGATAGTGGGTACCGCGCCCAGAAGATCGACGCCAAGACCCATCCTTGGCATATCGAAGCCCAGGTAGCTTAGCAGAGTGGCGCCGGTATCTAGCGTGGTGGCCGGACGATTCACCGCCCGGGGGGCGGCCGAGGTTGCCGGATCGAGGATCATCAGAAGGTTGCGCCGAGGACCTGCGTTCAACTGGTCGGCTGCCGTATTGCCCATGGCCAGGTGGTCCGACATGACCGCGATTACGGTGCTCTCGGCATGCGGTCCCGACAGGATCTCCTCGATAAACTGCCCGGCAAGGTAGTCGTCGCATAGAACCGCGTTGAGATTGGCGTTGTCGCCGTCGCCATACTGCATCCCGGCACATCCACGGTTGGTCGCGGCATGGCCGTATGGGGGGTGCGTGTCGAGCGTCAGAAGGCTCAGCACGAAGGTTCTGTCGCCTGCGGCCAGCCGGTCGAACCGCGACTGCGCGAGATCGAAGATAGAGTCGTCCTGAAGCCCCCACTCGGTCAAGTAGGAGGGATCGTCCAACAGGCCCACCAGTTCGTCGCGGCCGGTCACTTCGTCGAAACCATGCGACCGGAGGAAGGCGCCTTTGCCCGCGAATTCGATCGACGCGCCGCCCATGTAGGACAGGGTGTAACCTGCCTCATGCAGGATATCGCCAAGGCAGGTCGCCCCCGACAGGAACTGGGTCACGCGCATCGCGTTCCCCCCGCCGCCCGACAGGATCAGCGGCACTCCGCACTGCGTGGCCACCATGCCGCCCACGGTAAAGGTGGCGCCGGTGGTCTGGCCGAGATTCGTGAAGGTGACCGCGCGCTCTTCCAGCCCAGACAGGTAGGGGGTAAGTCCTGGGAAGCGGGTCTCGTCCATATAGGTTCGCTCCAGGCTTTCGAGATAGACGATCACGAGGTTGCGCGGGTTCTCCGGCCCGGCAGGATCGCGCATTGGGTCATGAAAGCCCTCGACCTGTTGTGCGACAAGCGAAAAGCGCAGCGCGTAAGCGGCCGAGGCTATTAGAACGGGATGAATCGCCAGCGCGGCAAAAACTAAGAGTGCAATCCCCGTGTCCCATCGGCGCGCGGGTGTTGCAGAGCCGGGCCGGATCCAGCGGCGGGCCCGCCACAGACCGCCCGCCACAACCGCCAGCGCCACCAGCCCCGCCGCGATGCCCCAGCCATACTGGCTGACATCGCCCCCCTCCAGCCCTGCGCGCAGGTGGTAGAAGACTGCGCCGTTCACGCCTTCTCCTGTGATCTGGCCCAGCCCGATCTGAAGTCCGCTCAGTACCGTCAGCATCAAGATCGCTGCGAGCAGAAACCACGCCAGCCAGCGGCTATGGCCGAGCCGGCGTAAAAGCGCCACGGCAACGAGGATGAGCAGCGCCGAGACGAGCATTATGACCGGCTCGGTGAAGTACGGAACAAAAAAGGAATTTATGCTCTTCCAGAGCAACGGAAGATCACCTGCGATGATCGCTGATTTGATGGTATTCAATGTAGTGCCTTTTACTGTCTAAGCGACGTGAGGCACCTTGTTTAACGAGTCTCCACCATGTGACGGATGTCACCGCTCGACCTTTCGGCAGTGTACCAAACGCATACTTCGCTTTGTATGTCAATTTTTATTCTGAAAAATTCGAGGGCCTGTGGACATTCATCTTGATGCGATGATGGCCGCAGCGAGATGCCAGTTGTCAGCATAGCTAGAAGCTGTCTTTTCGTAGCGGGTCGCTATGGCTCTGAATTGGCACTGTCAGAGCAAAACTGGTTGAGGTGGGCAGGGCATCCCCTTAGCTTCGAGGAATGACAAAACGCAGCCCATTTCGCTACTTCAAAACCAGCCTTGAGGTGATCCGCCTGGCGGTGATGATGTACATCCGGTTTCCGCTTTCGCTTCGGAACGTGGAGGATCTTCTGCACGAACGCGGCATCAACATCAGCCATGAAACGGTTCGATTTTGGTGGAGCCGTTGTGGTCCGTTGTTTGCCGCAGAGATCCGCAAGAAAAGGGTCAGCTAGATGCGCGCATATTCGAACTGGCAGTGGCACTTGAACGACGTGTTTGTGAGGATCAACGGTGAAACGCATTATTTATGGCGGGCCGTAGATCACTATAGCGAGGTGATTGAAAGCTATGTAACCAAGCGCCGCGACCGCAAAACGGCGTTGAAATTTTTCAGGGAAACGATGAAACGGCATGGCAACCCACATAGCTTAGTGACCGACAAACTGCGATCTTACGGCGCTGCGATGAAAGGCGTTGGCAACGCGGACAAACAGGAAACTGGCCGTTGGCTCAACAATCTGGCCGACAATTCACATCAGCCATTCCGACGAAGAGAACCGGCAATGATCCGCTTTAGGCGCATGCGAACCTTGCAGAAATTCGTGTCCGCCCACTCTTCGGTCCACAATCATCTTAACCAGGAACGCCACCTCTACAGCCGAGAAAACTTCAAGCTTAACCGCGCTGCCGCTCTCGCTGAGTGGCGTCAGTTGGGCATGGCATAAAGGGCAGCTTCATTGTCCTTGCAGAAACTGGTTCGCATTCGTCTGACAGTACCCACTTTCATAGCCTCTCCAGTCGCCAATGCCCCAAAGTATGGCCATGTCGACTTTGACAGATCTCAACATTTCTACAGACTTAATAGTTTAGATCCGCAGGCTGATACCGGGATTGGCCTCGAAGAAGCGCATGAGTCTCGGCATCAAAACGCCCTTGCCAGTTTTGAAAGATTGGCATAGCAATATGAATTAGAATTTAAAAAAATCCATACCAGCTTCCAGGATGTGACATGAATTGGTATAGCGATAACCCAAAGGATTAATTTGGATCATTCGCGCAACGTGTCATCAAAACGGCGAATGTAATTACCTAAAGGCTGTCCGGATCACGCGTCTGTAAAACTAGAAGCATTCTAGAAATTGAATGAATGCTAGATAAATCGAACAGGGTTCCGGGCAGGTGTGTGGCCTACCGGGGCCCTTTTTTTATGGGAAGCCCCAAGTGAAAAACGAGACAAGCATAACGCGATCGTGGCGAAAGCCATCGCCGTTATCCGCCGCGCTAGAGTTGTTTCCGCTTCGCGAAACTCTGCGGTTCCTGATCACCGGTTTACTTGCGACGCTGACCCATGCGGCGGTCGGCTATACGCTGATCTCGACGACCGAGATGTTGGGGCCGATGGCGAATATCTGTGGGTTCCTGTCGGCGTGGTGGATTTCGTTCATAGGGTACTTCTACTTCTCGTTCCGCGGTCACGAACAGGGATGGACCGCCGCCCGTCGCTTTGTCGCCTATTCGGCGATGATCTTTGCGATGGCTCATAGCCTGACGGTTTTCGTGTCCGCTTACAAAGTTCTGGGCGACGAACTGACCCCGATTATCGGGGCTGTCCTGACGTCTGCGCTGTCGTTCGTTGTCTACAAGTTCATCGTCCGCAACGCTTCCTCGGTGGCGTCGAAGATCGGCGTTGTTACGGCATTGCCCCCCTCGTGCACGACACTGAATGAGTACGGCCTGCATCTGGCCAACGCATTCCTGCGCGAAGACGAGGTGGCCGAGGTCGTAGCAATCGCTGACATGACGAACAGCTCCAAAGTTGCCGAAACAGCTAGCATCACGATCGATCGCTGCTGGAAGTTCAACGGCTGGCTGACACCATTGAGTATCTTGAAGTCGGTGCGGCAGCATCGCCCGGATGTGGTGGTGTTCAACGCGCATATGGCGTCTTTCGGTGACCGTGTGGTTCCGGCGGCGCTGGGTCTTCTGTCGATCCCGCTGTTGAAAATGGCCGGCTTCAAGACCGGTGTGATCCTGCATAACGTGCTGGGCGGTGTGAACCTTGAACACACCAGCATGCGCGGTCATCCGTTCCGGCAGGCGATGATCAACCTGTTCGGCAAACTGGTGCTGCGCCAGATCCTGCGCGCCGATTATCTGACGGTGACCCTGCGCGAATACAAGGATTTACTGGCCGACGCTGGTCACGTACAACATGTCACGCCGGTCGCGCATGGATCGTTCGAAATCTCGCGCGAGATCGACTATCCGGTGCTGACCGCCCGCCCGCGCCGCGTGGTGACCTTTGGCAAGTTCGGCACCTACAAAAAGCTCGACAACCTGATCGCCGCCGTCCGCATCCTGCGCGACCGGCCCGAGTTTGCGGATGTCGAACTGGTAATCGGCGGCGGCAATCACCAAAGCGCCCCCGGTTACATCGAAAGCATGATGGACACCGTCGGCGGTGAAAAAGGCATCCGCTACCTTGGCTACATCGCAGAGGGAGAAGTTGCTGGGTTCTTCCACGGGGCGCAGGTCACGGTGTTCGACTACACCGCAACGACTGGCAGCTCGGGTGCGCTGAACCAGGCTGTATCCTATGGTTCAGTCCCGATTTTCCCCGATATCGAGGACTTTACCCGCGTCTGTTCCGACGAGGCCATCGACGGCGTCCACTTCCCGCCCGGTGACGTGGTGCGTCTGGTCGGCAAACTGACCGAGGTTCTGGGCGAACCCGCGATGTTCCAGAAACTGGTCGACCAGAACTTTGCCGCGAACCGGTCCTTTACCATTCAGGACGTCGCACACTTCCACGTCGAGAAGATGCTCAAATTGCGCGTAACCAGCGAAAGCCCCGCAAAGGCCAGTGTAAATTGTTCTGGTAAAAGAAAGATGACTGAATGAGACAGGAAGCCTATGCCGCTTTCACGCATCGTGAACGCCGCGCCGACCGTCGCCGTGGGATCACCATCGAACCCTATGGCGACATGGCGATCGTTGTGCCCTGCTACAACGAAGCCGAGCGGTTCAATGCCGCCGCCTTCGAGGAATTCCTGAACCGTTACAAGGACATTAACTTTGTCTTTGTGAACGACGGCAGCAAGGATGACACGCTGGCCGAGCTTCAGGTATTCAGCGCAAGGTTTCCGCGCCAGACTTCGGTTCTGGACATGCCTAAGAACGGTGGCAAGGCCGAGGCGGTACGTCATGGCATGCTCGAGATGATTTCGCATAACAAGCGCTACATTGGCTATTGGGATGCGGATCTCGCGACCGCTTTGTCGGCGATCCCCGAGTTTGGCACGCTGATCCGCCGTGACGGCCAGCATACGGTCGTCGTCGGTGCCCGCCTGCGCCTGCTGGGCCACGACATCCAGCGCGACCTGTCGCGCCGGATTTTCTCGCGGGCGTTTAATCTGGTCGCGCGGGCCACGCTGCGGTTGCGCATCCGTGACACCCAATGCGGCGCCAAGCTGTTCGAGGTCGACGAAGACCTCAAGGCTGCGCTGGTCCACCCGTTCGAAACCGCCTGGCTGTTCGACATCGAGCTGCTCCAGCGGCTGATCGAACGCAAGGGAAACCGCAACTTCATCTATGAACACGCGCTATTCGCGTGGTCCGAGGTGGCGGGTTCCAAGGTGTCGCTGAAAAAGTCGCTGCATGCGGTATTCAAACTTTGCCTTCTGGGTCTGCGCGGTGCACGGCTATGATCTTTGGCGCAACCAACCTCGCGAACCTGCTCAACCTGATCCTGAGCCTGACGCTGGCGCGTGTGCTCGGTCCCGAAGCTTTCGGGCTCATCTCGGCGTTCTTTGCGGTGCAGCTGTTTGGGATGCTGCTAATCAGCGGGTGGCAGAACACGCTCGTCGTCCATCTCAAATCGCTTAGCGCGACGGAACGCGACCAGTTCGCGGGCTGGGCCATGTCGCGTGTGCCGCCCTTGGCCATCGGGCTGCTTGTCTCTGTTGCCGTGCTCATCGCGCAGCGCGGCAACGGGCCGATCGAAACGGTCAAGCTGCCGCTGCTGGGCGTGGCGCTGCTGTTCTCGCTTGGCCTGAACTACTGGCTAGTCCATTTGCGCGCGGCTGATCTTTTTGCCAGCCGGAACAAACGCTTCGCGGCTAATCTTGTGCTCGAGAGTGGGGCCAAGGTGGCGCTGATCCTTGGCGGTACGTTGCTCACCCGCGACCCGATCACGCTCGCCGCGATCTGCGCGGCGTCGCAGGTCATTCCGTTTGTATCCTATTTTGGCCGTTCGGATGGGGTGCTGGCCCGCACAGCGCGTCCATCGTTCAAAGTGGGCCGCTTGTTTATCCTGCTGCAAGGCGGGTTCTTTGCCTTTTTCGACAGCGATCTGGTCATCGCCGCATCCTTGGCATCGGGCGAGGGCGCAGGGCAACTGGCCGTTTTGAACCTTGCTGCCAAGATAGTGTTCTTTGCCTTTACCGGCCTGACCATTGCCATCATCGCCGATCAGGCACGGCTGGAACCAGAGGCTGCACGGCGCAAGCTGTTTGAATCCACGCGGATGCTAGGCATCGGGACGATCATTCTCGTCGCGGGCGGTGCGCTATTGCCGGGGTTGGCCTTTACCATCCTGACCGGCGATCCTGCCTATGCCAGCGCCATCGAACTCACGCTGATCCTGTCCACCGCCGCGCTGTTCACGCTGAACGCTTTCGCGATGAACGCGCTATGTGCGCGGGAACGTTATGATTGGATCGGACCCTATCTGTGGATCGCCGCGCTACGCAGCGGTGCCGTTATCACACTGTTCTGGATAAATGTTCCACTTGTGGCTGTGCTTGGCCTTAACCTTGCAACGCAGGCTCTACTGTCCCTACTGATCTTCAGGGGCACGCGGAGCGGATTCAAGAGACACGCTAATGCGTAAGGGTGAACTCGTCATCGACTTGTACTTCGTGCGCTATTTCATCGCTTACGCCGTCGGCCGCGACAAACGTCACGCTGTCCGCGAAAAGCAGGGCCGCCGCCGCGATACGCTGTGGCTGGTGCTGGCTGCGCTGGCTGTGGTGGCGGTGCTGATCGGCGTGCCGACCTATGTGGTGAATAGCGAGCTCATTCGCGGCGTGGAGGCTCAGCTACGATGACCTCCTCTTCCATACGGCGCCGGTTGCAGATCGAGGATACCGAGCAGCAGCAGGGGATGTTCCTCTTGTTTGCCTCGCTGTTGACTGTCGTGATTTTCCACGGTGGTCTCTTGCCGTTTACGCACGAGAATACCTACGATGCGTTTATCCATATGTTCTTCGGTTCTTCCTACGCGGCGAACTGGTTCGATCCGTGGGAGTCGCGCTGGTACACCGGTTTTGTCCGTGTGTCGTACCCGCCGGGTACGCATATGCTGATCGCGATGTTCAGTAAGGTGTTTTCGCTGCGGATCAGTTTTGTCATAGTGCAGACGATCGCGCTGCTGATCTTCACTCTTGGCGTGTTCCGTTTCAGCCTGATCTGGGTCGGGTTCCGTGCTGCGGGCTTTGCCGCGCTGTCGATGGTGCTGTCGTCAAGCATTGCCTTAACCGTCCATGTCTTTGGCCAGCTTCCGACGATCTATTCGCTGGGCATGTTCCTGAACACCATGCCGTCGATCTACCGCTGGGTGCAGGAGGGCGGGAAAAAGAACCTTGCCGCTGCGACGATCATGTCTGCAGGCACCACGTCGCTGCATCACGTGACGACCCTGTTCGGCTGCGTCTTCTTTGTGCTGCCCGTCGTGCTACAAGCTCTAATGCACTTTGCCCACCCGAAAGGACCGGACGAGAGGATCAGCGTCAAGGCCCTGTTATGGGCTGTGCTGCGGGCTTCGCTGCTGGGCATTGCGATTATCGGTTTGATTATACTGACTGTGTTTCCCTATTGGTATTGGTCGATTACTGACCCGATCATGCAGGTTCCAATCCCGCATGGCTCGCGTGAGAATTTTCTGGTCCGCACCGATCTGGGTATGATATTCTTCATCATCCCATGGGGTCTGACGCTGCTGCTCTGGCCGTTTTTGGCGGCCCGCGCACTCAAGTCGCGCATCTGGCCGCTGGCGATGTTCCTGATCCTTGCGAGCGTTCTGGGTACAGGGGGCACCACGCCCGTGCCCCGTATTATCCTAGGCGATGCCTTCGACATCCTGACGCTTGACCGGTTTACCTTTTGGGCGACGGTGCTGTGTGCACCGGTGATGGGGTATTTCATAAATTCGGTGCTATTCGGGCGGATCGGGCAGTTGCTGCGCCAGACTGTTGGTCGCGCGGTCTATTGGCTGATGACGGGCCTTGGCTCGGCGGGAATGGTCGCCTTTACCGTGGCCGTGGTGATCCTGCCCGAAGCCCGTCCGACCCAGCCCGACTTTATCGAGCCCGATCCCATCGTGCAGTTTCTGGCCGAAGAAAACCACGACGCTTGGCGCTATCTGACCTTGGGGTTCGGGGACCAGTTCGCCTATGTGTCGGCGATGACACCGGCCTATTCGGTGGACGGCAACTACCATTCCGCCCGCCGTCTACCGAACCTGACCCGCTATTCGGTTGAGCGTCTAGAAAACTCGAAATACACGGGTGTTCCGGGGCTGGGAAGCCTTGAACAATTTCTGGTCGAGGCCGACCGTTATAATTTGAAATACGTCTTCTCGAATGACCAGTTCTACGACCCCTTGCTGCACTTCACCGGTTGGCAGCGCAGCCTGCGCCTGTCGAACGGCATCGTGGTCTGGGAAAAGCAGAACATCCCGCCTGTCGTTCTGCCGACCCCCCGTGCCGAGATTTCGAATACACACAGCTTGATGTGGGGCATCATCCCACCGACGGCGCTATTTCTGGCGCACCTGACGCTTGGCCTGATTATCCTGCGCGGCTCGGTTATGAAGGAAGCGCCGAACGCGCGTCTGCTGCTGGAATCCCGCGCGACACAGACATCCTCCAAGGTGCAGGCGCGGATCATCCTTGCGCTGTTCCTTGGCAGTGTGGGCATTGCCTCTTACAGCGTTTACAAGAAATTCCACGCCCCCGAGCCCGAACCCCAAGAGGTGATCGAGTCTTATTACAACGCGCTCGACTTCCGTAATTACCAGGCCGCCTACGGGCTTTTGTCCAAACAGGCCGACATGACCTATGACGAGTTTGTCTATTTCAACAAACTGGCCGGCGGTCTTTATAACTCGTACTCAACGCTGCAATCGATCACGATCGAACCCTTTAGCGACGATGCGCCTGGAAGGTACTTTGCGGTTGATCTGGAATGGCTATCGAGCATCAAGATGGACTACCAGTCGCTGCTAATCGCCACCGTGCTGGAAGACGGCCATTGGCGCCTTTTGCCGCCCGGCATCAACCTGAGCCGCATTCCGACGCGCTTGCTGCATCAGGACAGCCAAAGCTGGTTCATTCCCCCGCGGCGTCAGGCCCCCGTGAAATTCGTGCGCCCTAGTGGCCAGATCGACCGCCCGCGTGTCGATGTCGCCGAAAGTGCGCTGGTGTCGCGGGACGAACGTCTGTTCAGCGTGGCTTTGGTGCGCAACAGCAGCTCGGTTCCGGCGGCTGTGCTGGTCGCCGGGGCGCTGCGCGGCGCTGACGAGGCGGTGCTGGATAGCGACAACGCGGGCATCTACGCCCAGCACCAGCTTTTGCCGCACGAGATCGGATCGTCACGGATCGAATATCAGGGCATTCTGTCCCTGTCCGACGCCGAACTGGCCCGCAACTACGACCCGACCCGGTATATCCCGCCGATGCTGGACCAACCGCCGGTTCGCGCTGATTTGACCGCCGAGGCGACGGCGATTTCCTACATGGGTTTCCGCGGCCTAGCAGTTCACGGCCTGCGTGCCCGCGAGACTGAGGACGGCCTGCGCATCGTGGGCGAGGTGGTGAATTCCGGCGTCGAGACCGCATCGGTCGTTCGCATTCTGTTAACCTTCTTTGACGAGGATGGCGTCGTCTGGGTCGATGGCGGTTTTCTTGGCCGGGACTTGCCCGCAGGCCGTTCGGACGGTTTCTCGATCGAGGTGCCGAACCGCCACAATCTTGAGGTGATTGCCCGCGAGCTCGGCTCCGGCACGCGGCCAGGCTATGAAATCGCGCTGAATGGCGCGGCAAACTACATCGGCATGTCGGTCCAGCTAGAGGGGATGACGTTCCATGGCGGTCTCTAGAATGCTGGTCCCCTTGATCTTTTTGCTGCTGGCCGGGCTTCCGCTCCGCGCCGAAACGCTGTTCTGCGAAATCCTGCCGGAAGAGAGCCTGTACCAGCTTGAACTGCGCCTTTCGAGCCGCGCCGTCACGCGCGGCGAGACGCTCGAGGTGGTGGTGCTGGGTCGCGACCAGAATGGCAAGATTATGATGACCGATCACGAGGTCCAGCTGGTTGTCAACGAGACGGTCATTCCGCTGTCGCTGCGCGAAGGTCTGGGAATGACCAAGATCAGCACAGATGGCTTGCCCGCCGGCACGTTCGAAGTTTTTGCCCGCCTCGGTTCCGTGGTCTCTCGGCAGGACGAGCTGGACGTGCTGGTCATGCCCGGCGATCAACCCATCGGCCCCGATACGCCGTCGCCGACGCTGCGCGAATACGGTCTGAGCGAGATCGACATGCCGCTGGATGGCGATTACCCCGACGGCTCGGCCTTCAAGATGTACTGGGGCGATCTTGAAACCGGTGCCAGCATGGTGCCGCTTGTCAGCGCCGGTGATCTCCTGCGTGCGCAGGTGGTTGGCTATGGGCTGCCCGACGCGGGCGAGGCGTGGATCGCATTCCGTGGCCGTATCGCCACCATGCCAAATCTGGATATCATCGCGCAGGATATCGACGTTGATCTGATGCACGTCGCCCTGACCGAAGAGGCGGGTAATCTGTCCCTGACCATCGACAACATCCGCTACCCCAATGAACGCAACATCGAGGATGGCGCGCAGCTGCGTCTTCTTGTGCAATCCGGCGGGCGCAACTTTATCTTTTATGGACAGACCCTGTCGGGGCGGGCGCAGATCCAGCACCTGCCCGCCTTCGTCCGCCAGAGCCGTAGCGTGCTCGAGGTCAGGGATCGCCGTATCCTTGTCGAGACGGAGGGGGAATGATGCGCTTTCGTCTGACCCTTCGCCACCAGGCGCTGTTCGCGCTTTTGTTGCTGTTCATCATGTCCAGCGTCTGGGGCTGGGTGCAGACGCGGCGAGTATATTTCGAATACATCACCGACATTCAGACGATCCAGCAGCAGCGTTCTGGCAACGTGACCGTTACGACGACCAGCACCGATACGCGCACCGTCGCAATCGTCTCGGAAATGGAGGGGCTGCTGGAACGCGGATTCGATGCGCTGAACCTGTGGCAGGCGGATGCGAGCGTTCTGTACTGGGAGCAGTTCTTCTCGGGTCCGGCGCAGCGCGCGATCGAGGATGACGCCGCATGTGGTGCCGACGCCAATTACGTGATCACTGGCACGCTGGCGGTGGATTTCCTGCAAGACGATTTCTCGCTCGCTATTCTGCGGGGCACCTTAGATGTGGTTCACGTTAACCCCGACAACCCCGCCGTCCTGCGCCACGACGTCCGAGTCGTGATCGAGCAGAAGGAACTGGGGTGGAACATCGCCCAGATCGATGATCTGGGCCGCGCCGACCTGCCACGACAGGTGGCAACTGTATCCGATATCCCTTTAAACGGGTTCAACTATTACCCCATAGCCACCCCGTGGAGCCTGTTCTGGCCGAACTTCAACCCCGCCGAGACCGAGCAGGACTTCGCAGGGATGAAGGCCTTGGGTGCCAATAGCGTCCGAATCTTTTTGACCGAGGCGGCCTTTCGCGATCCGAACCCCGAAAACGAAGCGGCCTTAGTCAAAATGCTGGATATCGCGGTGGCGCAGGACATGGCCGTGATCGTGACGCTGTTCGACCTCAAGACTGGCTACGGTTTTGACAAGCTGTTGATCGATCTCCAAACGCTCGACCGCGTGCTTGCCATTCTGAACGACAGTCCGGCGCGGATCGTGGTCGATCTCAAGAACGAACCCGACCTGGATTACGAAGGCCAGGCCAACGCCCGAAACTGGATCGCTGCCATTGCCAGCTCCGCCAGGGAGAAGACCGCGCTGCCGCTGACCATCGGCTGGTCCCATGCGGACTATGCGGAGGATTTTGCGGATTGGCTCGATATCATCTCGTACCACGACTACGCGCCCGTTGACGGCACGCAGGCACGACTGGACGCCGTTCGCGCCGCTGCCAATGGAAAGCCGGTTGTCGTGTCCGAGATCGGCGCTGCCTCGCTCAGCCTGTGGCTCGGCTATCCCAGTTCGGGCGACAAGCAGGCGCGGCAGATCAGGCAGCGGCTGGACGGGCTGCAAGGCACCAACGGCGTGCTGGTCTGGAACTACAATGACTTTACTGAAATCGACCATAATGCGGTGGGGCATAACTTCTGGACCCATATGCTCCAGTCCACCTACGGGATTATCGATTTCGAGGGCCGACTGAAACCCGCGGCCGACGCCGTCACATCGTTCTGGGTAGGTGGATCACCCCCCGTTAATCAGGAAACACCACCGGAGGCGCTGGAATGACGCGTTCTCTGGTATCAAACTATCCAGCAAAAGCGGAAGAAATTCTATGATTACACCTATCATCCTGTGCGGTGGCTCTGGTACGCGCCTGTGGCCGCTTTCCCGCAATTCCTATCCCAAGCAGTTCGTGCCGCTGGTCGGGGGAAAGACCCTGTTTCAGGGCTCGGTCCTCCGGATGAAGGGTAGCGGTTATGCAGCGCCTGTGGTCATCACCAATTCGGACTTCCGTTTTATCGTGACCGAACAGTTGCAAGAGGTTGGCATCGAACCCGGGGTGGTCCTGATCGAACCCGAGGGCCGCAATACCGCACCTGCCGTTCTGGTTGCCGCACTTTATGCCGCCCGCAAGGATCCCGAAGCAGTCCTGCTGGTCGCGCCCTCCGACCATGTTGTTCCCGACGTCGAAGCATTTAGGGCCGCGGTGGCCAAGGGCATGAAAGCGGTGGAAGAGGGGCAGCTTGTAACTTTCGGCGTGCGCCCGACCCATGCTGAGACCGCTTACGGGTATCTGCAAGTTTCGACGCTGTCGGATGGTGATCCGGTCAAGCTGGAACGCTTTATTGAAAAGCCGGATGCGGCGACTGCGTCCAAGATGCTAGCTGACGGCTCGTACCTGTGGAACGCCGGTATCTTCCTGTTCCGCGCCAAGGACATCATCGCCGCTTTCCAAACCCATGCGCCCGACCTGACCAAGCCGGTTACCGAGGCGCTTGACGGCGGCCACGCTGATCTGGGCTTCTTCCGTCTGGGCAGCGATGCCTGGGCAGGGGCGAATGACATTTCGATCGACTACGCAGTTATGGAAAAGGCGGCGAACCTGTCGGTCGTGCCGTTCGACGCGGGCTGGTCGGACCTTGGCGGCTGGGATGCGGTCTGGCGCGAAAGCAAGGCTGACGAAAGCGGCGTTGTCCTGAGCGGCGAGGCCACGGCCATCGATTGCGCCGATACGCTACTGCGATCCGATAGCGACCGTTTGCAGGTCGTGGGCATCGGGCTCAAGAACGTCATGGCGATTGCGATGAATGATGCCGTGCTGGTTGCGGATATGTCGCGGGCGCAGGACGTTAAAAAGGCGGTCGATGTGCTCAAGGCCAAGGGCGCGGCGCAGGCGACGACCTTCCCCAAGGATCACCGCCCGTGGGGCTGGTTCGAAAGCCTCGTTGTCGGCGACCGTTTCCAGGTGAAACGCATCTACGTCCATCCGGGCGCGTCGCTGTCGCTGCAAAGCCACCACCATCGCGCCGAACACTGGATCGTGGTGTGCGGGACCGCCGAGGTGACGATTGACGACCAGGTGCAGCTCGTGACGGAAAACCAGTCGGTCTACATCCCCTTGGGCGCAGTTCATCGCATGAAGAACCCCGGCCAGGTGCCAATGGTCCTGATCGAGGTCCAGACCGGTGCCTACCTCGGTGAGGACGACATCATCCGCTACGAGGATGTCTATTCGCGCGGGCAGGTCGCCAATGGCTAATACATTGTTCCAGCCCGCCGTGTTACGTTTGGCGGGCCGGTCCCCTGGGTAATTGTATTGCAGGTAATTGTTCTATTCCGGATGATTACATTGCCCCTCGCCGATCGGCGCTGTTTACAGCACTTTCGGTTCCGTGGGCGCAGAGATGAATGAGATTAATGAGGTATGGATGTAATTGTTCCATCCCGGATGATCGCATAGACCCTCGCCGCTCTGCGTTTTTCATG
>CALAGN010000045.1 GCA_937891785.1 uncultured Octadecabacter sp. | reverse complement strand
TTTTTGCCAACCCCGAAGGCACATGGAGCACTGAGATTTCTGGATTTGTCGCGATTGTCGGCACGATGGTGGCCTACTTCGCCGCGGTAATGATCAACTTCAGTGACTTCTCGCGCTACGCCAAAGACAAAGCTGCGATGAAAAAGGGCAACCTTGCCGGTCTGCCGTTGAACATGATTCTGTTTTCGGCATTGGCCTTGCTGACAACAGCTGGCGCGGCTGTAGTTTACGGCGAAGCGATCACCAACCCGACCGAGATTATCGGGCGCACAGATAGCGTGATCCTTGGCATTATCGCAGCAATTACCTTCTTTGCGGCGACTGTCGGGATCAACCTTGTGGCCAACTTCATCCCCGCGGTGAATGGTATTGCTAACCTGTCCCCGTCCAAGATCAGTTTCCGCACTGCGGGCCTGATCACATCAGGATTTGCGCTAATCATTGGTGGATTGTGGACCTCGTTAATTAGCCAGATCGGTATTGGCGGCTTCGTTAATACCTTGGGCGCGACGCTTGCTCCGCTCTACGGTATTCTGATCGTAGATTACTATTGGGTTCGCAAAGAAGAACTGAGCGTCAAAGACCTTTATGATACCAAAGGCGGTGCCTATCATTATGGCAACGGCTGGAACGACAAGGCGCTGATCGCCTTTGCTGTGGCGGGCGTCTTTTCTATCGCTGCGGTCTGGGTGCCTGCGCTGGCATCACTCAGCGGGTATGCGTGGGTGATCGGGGCGATCCTTGGTGGCGGCATTTACTACGCGATGAGCAACAAAAAATAACTATGCTCTGATGAGCGAACTGGCCCGGGCTTGCGCAATGCAGACCGGGCTTTTTTATCGCAATTGCCCGATCGCAAAGGTCGGATTCATCATTTCTGTTTCAAGATAAGCACTCAGTGCATTCGGATCAGGCTGATTTTGGGTGCGTGTCTCTGCCGCAGCCAAACCGCCGGTGATAAACAGGGAATCGATATCTTCACCCATTGCCCCTGCTATGTCAGTGTGAATTCCGTCACCGATGGCAATGATGCGTGGGTCGTTGATCGCATGCTCTACGGCCGCAAGGCGGCGGCGGGCAAGATCATAGATTGGCGGATGGGGTTTGCCAAAATAGAGGCTTTCACCGCCCATTTCGGTGTAAAGTGCGGCCAAGGCTCCCGCACACCATTCGCGCGTTTCGCCACGATCTACAACCATGTCGGGATTTGCACACAGTAATTTCAGACCCTTTTGCCTTGCATAAAGGAACTGCGGGCGGTTCACGTCCAGATCGGCCATTGTATCAAACGGGCCGCAGCAAACGATGCCTTCGGCCTCTTCCAGTGGGACTTTTTGGATACTAACGGGATCGTCGATCACGCTAAGCGGTTTGAAGAAATCGTCGTCGCGGGGCGTTTCGCCCATGAACCAGACTTTTTCGCCGACGAACCCACGAAACATCGCCGCGCGCGCACTATCGCCCGAGGTGGCGATAGCGTCCCATGCATCGCGGGGCACGCCCATGCTCGCGATTTGGCCCGCAACAGAATCCCAAGGGCGGGGCGAGTTGGTGACGAGCACGACAACACCACCCTGCGTACGATAAGCCTGCAACGCCGCTACGGCGTCAGGTAACGCCGTGATGCCATTATGCACACAGCCCCACAGATCAACGTAGGCGGCGTCATAGTCTGTGGCGATATCGGCGAAACGGGTGATGATTTGGGTCATGGGGCGTCCTTTGTTGGATGTGAAAAGGGACGCCGAGGCGCCCTTATCCGCTCAGACCTTCAGCGATGGAATGATCTGCTTTTTCCGGCTCATGACACCGGGCAGGACAACCGTGTCGCCCGTGACAATCGCGCCGAATGATTTTTCCGCAACGCCCTTGGTCAGATCGTTAGGGATCATCATCGTGGCTTCTTCGTTCAAGATATCGACAACGAACAGCAGCACTTGATCAACGCCATCTTCTGCGGCCACGGCTGTCATGGAGTCCATGATCGACGCCTTGCGGTCCAAAACGATCGCAGGCGATGTCGTTTCCAGAACCGACACGCGGAACTTGGTGCCATCGACGGTGAATTCCTTGCTGTCCATGCGCAGCAATTCGGCGTCGCTAAATGCAGACACGTCGGATTTGGCGGCGAACATCTCTGCGGCGTAGTCAGCGACGTCGATGCCCAAGTCAGCGGCCAGTGTTTCCGCAATCGCGCGGTCTTTGTCGGTCGTCGTCGGTGAGCGGAATTCAAGCGTGTCCGACAGAATGCAAGACAGCATCAGGCCTTTGATATTGTCGGGCATCTTGGCCACATCAACGCCCATGCTGTCATACATCACGGTGACGGTGCATGCGACGGGCTGCATCACGATGTGGATAGGCCCTTTGGTTTCCAGCCCGCCAACCAGCTTGTGGTGGTCGATGATTGCACGCACATCGGCATTGTTGATGTTCGCGGGCAACTCGGCTGGGTTGTTGGTATCAACAATGACGCAGGGCTGATCGTCGGCAACGTCGTCGATGATCGCGGGCAGTTCAAAGCCCCAACGATCTGCCACAAACATCGCTTCGGTGTTTGGCTGGCCCAACAGACGGGCCTCGGCGGGGATGCCCATGATTTCGGACAGATACCACGCCCAGATGATTGGTGCGCCGGTTGAATCGGTATCGGGGGCCTTGTGGCCAAAAACGAGAGTGGTCATTGTGTCATTGCCTTGGGTTAGATGCGTTGGGCGCCTTATAGGAGGGATCGTTTGGGCTGTCACCTGACAGATTGTCATAGCCGGTGCGTGGTATGAACAAACCGCGCGAAGCTGATCTTTATCCACACGTCAAAGCCTACCTTGAGGGGCAGGGTTATGACGTGAAAGGCGAGGTGGGCAAGGCCGATGTTGTCGCGCGTCGCGGTGGTGAGGAGCCAGTGATTGTCGAGTTGAAACTGGGGTTTACGCTGACCCTGTTCCATCAGGCCGTTTCGCGGCAGGGGCTAAGTGATCTGGTCTATATGGCCGTGCCCAAGCCCAAGAAGGGTGGCGCCGACAATATCGCGCTGGCCCGCCGCTTGGGCGTTGGCGTGCTGTTCGTGCGCCTGCGCGATGGGCACGTAGAGGCAATGTGCGACCCCGGCCCCTATCACGCGCGCAAGTCCAAGAAGAAATCGCAACGCCTGTTGCGCGCTTTTGATCGGCTGCGCGGTGATCCCAATGCTGGCGGGGCCACGCGCCACGGCATCGTCACAGGGTACCGACAAGACGCGCTGGCCTGCGCGCGGTTTTTGGCGGTGCATGGGCCATCCAAAGCCTCCAAAGTTGCCGAATGGACTGAAGTGCCACCCGCCCGCCAGATCATGGCGAGCGATCATTACGGCTGGTTCACGCGCGTCGAACGGGGCGTTTACGGGCTGACCAAAGCGGGCAAGGCGGGGCTGGGCGATTGGGGTGATACCTAGTCGGCCGCGTTGATCATCCACCCCTCGCGCTCCAACAAACGCAGCACGCCAACCTCGCCGGGCAAATGCGCAGCACCTATCGCAACGACAATCCGGTCATGCTTTAGTGCAGCCGCTTCGATCACCGGAATCCAATTTCTGTTGCGGTCGATCAACAGGCTTTGTTCGGTCATCGCGAACATTTCCTCGGCCACGGCAATATCCATGACGGGGATGAATTGCAGGGACAGGCGCGACATTTCCCAGATCTGTGCCACCACGCCGGCAAAATACCCGTCAAGCATGGCGACAAACATTTCCGCGTTGATCTGCGGCGACAAAAGTCCAAGGCGCATCATGTCAATCTGTTCGTCCAGCGTGCCGACTTCCATGACGTCGAACAGGGTATGCCATGGTTCTAACGCTTGGGTTGGCACGTCTGCCGTATCGGCATCCTCAAGGATCATATGATCAAGCCCGCGCCGTCCCATGACCCTATCCGGCATTGCGCAAGGCAGGATCGCCAGCGTCACTGCCAGATACAAAGGCCGAACTTTTGCGGTCAAGAACGGTGGGATATGGCGGGCCGATGCAGCCTTGGCCACCATATCCCAAGTTTGTTCATCCAGCAGATCAATCAGACTTGGCCCGCCCGTCAGAAACATCCGGGCCGGATTGGTGACTAATTTCGCCTGAAGTTCTGCTTCCTCGGCTTGGGTCATTTCCAGCAGGATCAAATCGGCATCGATGATATCGTCTTGTATGCGGCTGCGGATCGGCGCGAGTCGCGGCTCATAAATGTGCATTGTTTCGACGAACGTGATGTGCTGATCGCCCCGCGTCGCCTGCCAAATCAATCCACGCCCATAGGGGGTGTTGGCGACCACATCATCCAAATAATAGCGATCCGGCTGCGACAGGCGGTCAAGCAGGCTGTCGCCGTTACAAAGGGCAAGGGCGGGCTGCATCAGGGATACAAAAGCGAGGGTCAAGAAAGCGCGAAACATGTGGCTGCCCGTGTTGGTTCTCCTTGAATATAGGCGGGCTGAATACCGTGCTCAACGGCCCCGCTTGGGACTGATTTTTGCTGTTCACAAAATTCTGGACAAATTCTGCACAGTTGCCCGTTGACTCGCCCTGCGCGGATGCCTATTTCAACTCCGTTAGCACTCGCACCTGCTGAGTGCTAACAACCCCGAGAAGGGGTTATGAAACAACAAGCTAAAGGAGCTGCATGATGGCTTTGAAACCGCTTCATGATCGTGTGTTGGTTCGCCGCACCGAAGGCGAAGAGAAAACCGCTGGTGGATTGATCATCCCCGAAAGCGCCAAAGAAAAGCCCGCAGAAGGCGAAATCATCGCTTGCGGTGAAGGCGCGCGCAAGGATTCAGGCGAGCTGATCGAGATGGCAGTGAAAGCTGGCGATCGTGTGCTGTTTGGCAAATGGTCCGGCACCGAAGTTACCGTTGACGGCGAAGAGCTGTTGATGATGAAGGAAAGCGACGTTCTGGGCGTTCTGTCCTAATTCGCCTCCCCATAAATTTCTTAAAAAGGAGCTAAAACATGGCTGCTAAAGACGTAAAATTCGGCACTGATGCGCGCAATCGCATGCTCAGGGGTGTGAACATCCTTGCTGACGCCGTCAAAGTAACGCTCGGCCCCAAAGGCCGTAACGTTGTTATCGACAAATCTTTCGGCGCACCGCGCATCACTAAAGACGGTGTGACTGTCGCCAAAGAGATCGAACTGGAAGACAAGTTCGAAAACATGGGCGCGCAGATGGTCAAAGAAGTGGCTTCGCGCACCAATGACGAAGCTGGCGACGGCACAACAACAGCTACCGTTCTGGCCCAAGCGATTGTTCGCGAAGGCATGAAGTCGGTTGCTGCTGGTATGAACCCAATGGACCTTAAGCGCGGCATCGACCTTGCCACGCAGAAAGTCGTCGAAGCGATCAAAGCTGCTGCACGTCCTGTTTCCGACAGTGCAGAAGTTGCACAGGTCGGCACGATCTCTGCCAACGGCGAAGCTGATATCGGCCAGCAGATTGCTGACGCGATGCAGAAAGTCGGCAACGAAGGTGTGATCACCGTCGAAGAGAACAAGGGTCTGGAAACAGAAACTGACGTTGTTGAAGGCATGCAGTTCGATCGCGGTTACCTGTCGCCATATTTTGTCACCAACGCTGAAAAAATGACAGTTGAGCTCGAAGACGCTGTCATCCTGCTGCACGAAAAGAAACTGTCGTCGCTTCAGCCAATGGTTCCACTGCTCGAAGCAGTGATCCAGTCGGGCAAGCCACTTGTCATCATCTCTGAAGATGTCGAAGGCGAAGCGCTTGCGACCCTCGTCGTCAACAAGCTGCGTGGCGGTCTGAAAATCGCTGCTGTTAAAGCACCTGGTTTCGGCGATCGCCGCAAAGCAATGCTGCAGGACATCGCCATTCTGACCGGTGGTCAGGTGATTTCCGAAGATCTTGGCATGAAGCTTGAGTCGGTTACGATGGACATGCTTGGCACCGCCAAGCGTCTGACGATCACTAAAGACACCACGACCATAATCGATGGTGGCGGCTCTAAAGCCGAGATCGAAGCCCGCGTTGGCCAGATCCGTGGTCAGATCGAAGATACCGATTCTGATTACGACCGTGAAAAGCTGCAAGAGCGCGTGGCCAAACTGGCCGGTGGTGTTGCGGTGATCCGCGTTGGCGGCATGTCCGAAATCGAAGTGAAAGAGCGCAAAGACCGCGTTGACGATGCCCTGAACGCGACCCGTGCGGCCGTGCAAGAAGGTATCGTTGTCGGTGGTGGTGTTGCTTTGATCCAAGCCGGCAAGTCGCTCGACGGTCTTAAGGGTGCAAACTCTGACCAAGACGTCGGTATCGCGATCATTCGCAAGGCGCTTGAAGCACCGCTGCGTCAGATCGCTGAAAACTCTGGCGTTGACGGTTCGGTTGTTGCTGGCAAGATCCGTGATAGCGACGACAAGTCATTCGGCTTTAATGCGCAGACCGAAGAATATGGCGACATGTTCAAGTTTGGCGTCATTGACCCGGCCAAAGTCGTGCGCACTGCACTTCAGGACGCTGCATCGGTTGCTGGTCTGTTGATCACCACCGAAGCCATGGTTGCCGACAAGCCGTCGAAAGACGGCGGCGGCGGCATGCCAGATATGGGCGGCATGGGCGGCATGGGCGGCATGATGTAAGCAGAATTCGCATCGCGAATTCGGCTGACATGTGGCTGTCGTTTGCTTGCAGACGATGAGAACATGCAACGGAACGATAAAGAGGGCGGCCCCAGTGGCCGCCCTTTTTTGCATCCAACGTCTGGCTCTTTCCCCTCAAACCCGCGATGAATCCTTATGCGTCTGTTCGTCCTCACCACATTTGCCATGCTCGCCTTTGCGGCCAATTCCGTTTTGACGCGGATCGCGCTGCTGGACGACCAGACAGATCCGCTGACATTCGCCGCGATCCGCGTCTTTGCGGGCGTGATCGTGTTGTGGCTATTGGTCGGACGGCGCGGCGTTCGAGTTCAGGTTATCAACCGCGCCACCCTGATTGGCGCGCTGTCGCTGACCACTTATGTCTTGGGTTTTTCGCTGGCCTATCGCACGCTTGATGCGGGCCTTGGGGCGCTGGTCCTGTTTGGCGGTGTCCAAATCACGATGTTTGCGGGTGCTGTGATTGGAGGCGCGGCGGTGCCGATTTTGCGCTGGATCGGCGCGGCAGTGGCACTGTCAGGACTTTGCGTGTTGTTTTGGCCTGGTGGCGATGCCGCGATTGATCTGTGGGGTGGCATCTGGATGGCTGCGGCGGCGCTGGGTTGGGGGATATATTCGCTGAACGGGCGGGGCGCGACGTGCCCATTGATTGCCACGGCTGGGAATTTTCTGTTCGCCTTGCCGTTGGTGGCCTTGCCGATGATCTGGTACGCAGGCGGGACCTCGGGGGCTGGCGTGGTTTTGGCCGTGATTTCAGGCGGGATCACTTCGGGGTTGGGCTATGCGTTGTGGTATTCGGTGATGCCCGCGCTGGGTGCAACCCGTGCGGCGGTGGTGCAACTAAGCGTGCCGATCATCGCGATTGCCGCAGGTGTGCTGCTGTTGGCCGAACCGGTCACGGCGCGTTTGGTTATGGCCGGATTGTTGGTGATTGGCGGTATCGCGATTTCGCTTTTTCCGCGCAACGCTTAGCGCAAGATCGGTTCCAGCGGATCATAAACCGGCGCGTTTGCGGCCTGCCAGGCCACGGCGGCAAGGCTGTCTGGCTTGACGCGCATTTCCTCAAGTTCAGCGCGCGTGACCCAGCGCCGCGACGTCACGATACCTTCCAGATCTTGCCATGCGTCATCCAGCGTTCCGCTTTCCAATGTGCAGCGGAAATAGATGTCGACTTGATGGAAATCTCCGTCGGGGTCGTGAAATTCGTTAAGCAGACAGGGTAGGCCGACACGAATATGCAGACCGGTTTCCTCAACCACCTCGCGGGCAAGGTTATCGGGCAAGCTTTGGTGCAATTCGGCCCCGCCACCGGGGGCGCACCACAGGTCACTCCGGCCCTTGTAGGCATTCACCAGCAAAAGACGGTTTTCCTGCATCAGGACGGCACGTGTCGCAAGGCGGATTGGGCGGGTCATCGCGCAACTTTGCCAAAGGACGCTGGATCAGGCAACCTTGACCTTATCGTCAGACAAAACGTGCCCTATATACAAGGTATGAAACGCCTTATGGCCATCCTTGCGCTTGCCTGTGCACCCTTTGCTGCCTTGGCAGATGACGCGGTGCCGCGTGAGACGGAATGTGTGGTCTTGCTACACGGTTTGGCACGCAGCGAAGCATCGTTCCTGCCCTTGAAAGAACTGCTCGAGATGCAGGGCTACGTGGTCGTCAATTCTGGCTATCCGTCCACCACTGCTACCGTGCAATCACTGGTTGCGCATAACCTTCCGACGGATGTTGCCGCTTGTGGTGATGCGCGGGTTCACTTCGTCACCCATTCGTTGGGTGGGATATTGGCGCGCAGCTATCTGCAATCACATCGCCCCGAAAAAATGGGCCGCGTCGTTATGCTTGGGCCACCTAATCGCGGATCCGAACTGGTTGATCTTTTCGGCGAATTCGAGGCGTTCGAATGGGTTAATGGCCCTGCCGGCTTGCAGCTTGGCACCGAGGATAGCAGTCTGCCCAACCGGCTTGATCTGCCGGGCTATGAGGTTGGCATCATCGCGGGCAACCGTTCCCTGAATCCAGTCTTTTCCAGTATTATCGATGGGCCGGATGACGGTAAGGTGTCGGTTGAATCCACGCGTCTGCCTGGCATGACGGATCATCTGGTGCTGCCGGTCACTCATACCTTTATGATGAACAACCCATTGGTTATTGCCGAGGTTCTGGAATTCTTGCGCAACGGGCGTTTTGATCCGGCACTGCGTATGACCGACCTGTTGTTTGGTAGCGGAAACTAACGCGCCGCCCCCGTTATGCGGTTCACATGCCCCATCTTGCGGCCCGCTTTCGCTTCGGCCTTGCCGTAAAGATGCAAAGCTGAATTGGTTGGGGCGATCTGTGTCACCCGATCCATATCGTCACCAATCAGGTTTTCCATCACGACATCACTGTGGCGGCTACCATCACCAAGCGGCCAGCCTGCAACGGCGCGAATGTGCTGCTCGAATTGGTCTATGACACAGCCGTTCTGCGTCCAGTGGCCGGAATTATGCACGCGAGGAGCGATTTCATTGACGATCAATCCGGCGGGCGTGACGAACAATTCAACGCCCATCACGCCGACATACTCCAAAGCATTCAGAATGCTCGCCGCGATCAGCACGGCATCGGTGCGCTGGCTGGGGGAAAGCTTGGCAGGCACGGTCGTGGTGTGCAGGATGCCTTGGCGATGCACGTTTTCACCGGGGTCATAACAAGCGACGGCCCCGTCCGCGCCGCGCGCGCCGATCACCGAAACCTCGTGGGTGAAATCAACAAAGCCCTCAAGAACGGCGGGCGCACCGGCCATATCCGCCAGCGCCTGTTCCGCGTCGCCCACAGCCATGACACGCGCCTGTCCCTTGCCGTCATAGCCGAAACGGCGGGTCTTGAGGATCGCCGGAGTGCCAACTTGCGACAGGGCGGTACCTAGGTCTGTTGCGTTTTCGACATTGGCAAAAGGCGCAATCTGTAAGCCAAGCCCTTGCAGAAATTCCTTTTCCGTCAATCTGTCCTGGGACGTAGCAAGCGCCAGACGGCCAGGCCGGATCGGGCGGAAATCCTCAAGAATATCCAGCGCCGTGGTTGGGATGTTTTCAAATTCATAGGTAATCACATCGACGCTGGCGGCAAAGGCACGCAGGGCATCGGCGTCATCGTAACTTGCGGTCGTTACTGCTTGGGCGACATCAGCGGCAGGCGGGTTAATGCCCGGTTCAAATATATGCGTGCGCAGTCCAAGGCGGCTTGCAGCGACCGACAACATGCGCCCCAATTGGCCGCCACCAAGAATGCCGATCGTTGCGCCCGCCGGCAATGCATCAGACATCAGACGGGGTATCCGGAATTGAATCCGACAGGGCGGCGCGCCATGCATCCAGACGCACGGCAAGTGCTGCGTCTTGCAGCGCAAGAATACCTGCGGCCATAAGGCCCGCGTTCGCAGCACCTGCGGCGCCAATCGCCATGGTCGCGACGGGGTATCCTTTTGGCATTTGCACAATGGAATAAAGCGAATCGACACCCGACAGCGCCTTGGTTTGAACCGGAACGCCGATTACGGGAATACGGGTTTTGGAGGCCATCATGCCGGGGAGATGCGCGGCACCACCCGCGCCTGCAATGATCACCTGAAGGCCCCGATCCACGGCCTCGCGCCCGTAATTCCAAAGCCGGTCAGGGGTGCGATGGGCAGACACGATCTTGGCTTCGTAGGGAATACCAAGCTGGTTTAGAATGTCAGCCGCTTCGCGCATGGTAGGCCAGTCAGATTGGCTGCCCATAATGATCCCGACGGGAGTTTGTGTCATGTCACGGCCCCTTTGGCCCAATGAAGTAGGAAAGCGGCACTATAGCCCGCGCGCGGGTCAGCGCAATCGGGTTCAGGCGATGATATCGGGGATTGTTCGATCCTCAAGCTGGACGATCTTGTCTTTGAGGCGCAGCTTTTGTTTCTTGAGCCGCTTGATCGTCAGCATGTCTGTGCTGCCACGTTCCTGTAGCGTGTGAATCGCATCATCAAGATCGCGGTGTTCTTGGCGTAGAACCTCAAGTTCGTAACGCAGCACCTCAAGATGTTCCATTCGGGACGAAGTGTTCATACGCGGGCGCCTGATGAGTTTACCAATATCTTCAATACTATAGGGTCTTGAACGCTGCAGGCATAGCCCCGCCACTTGCAACATTGTGTCCAGATCCCCATATTTTTAACATTCGGCCGCCGCGCAGGTGGGGTCAGACCTGACTGTCGCTTTGAAAAGGACGTGTCGCATGACAAAATTGACTTTGGGAACGCATCCGTTCCTGCTTGGCTTTGAACAGCTCGAACGGCTGGTGGAACGTCCTGCAAAAACAGGCAACGACGGCTACCCGCCCTACAATATCGAACAAACTTCGGAAAATTCTTACCGCATTTCGCTGGCTGTGGCTGGCTTCGGCGAGGACGACCTCGCGATTACCGTCGAGGACAATCAACTGGTGATCCGTGGCCGTCAGGGCGACGAAAGCCAGGACCGCGTGTTTCTGCACCGCGGGATCGCTACGCGCCGTTTTCAGAAGTCGTTTGTGCTCGCTGACGGGGTCGATGTCGGCGATGCGGTCTTGGAAAATGGGCTGCTGCATGTGGACCTGACCCGCGCTGTGCCCGATTCGATTGTCCAGACCATCAAAATCACTAAGGGAGCGAAATCATGAACACCGAATACAAACTCGCCGATCGCAGCGATGATCGCCTTGTTTATGTCAAGCCGGTTGCCCTGTCCGAACTCCCGAAAGAAGTGCGCGAACAGGCAGGCGATGTGAAACAGTTGTTCGCTTTGCACAACAGCGATGGTGAGCAATTGGCGCTGGTGGCGAACCGTCGTTTGGCGTTTGCGCTGGCACGCGAAAACGACATGTCACCGATGGCGGTTCACTAAAGCAAACCGCCGACCCTGATGGGCCAGCGGCTTGGTGCCTTAGCGATGATACGAGGCCTAGTTGCCAGCAATCAGGCCCATGGATTCAAGCTTGAGGATCACCTGATGGGCGCAGTTGTCGACGTCTGTCCCTTCGGTTTCGACACGCAGTTCTGGTTCCACGGGAACATCATAGGGGTCTGAAATACCAGTAAATTCCTTGATCTTGCCTTCGCGGGCCAGCTTATAAAGGCCCTTGCGATCACGGCGTTCGCATTCCTCGATGCTGGTCGCGACATGCACCTCGATGAAGGCACCAAAATCTTCGATGTCTTCGCGCACTGCGCGGCGCGTCGTGGCATAAGGCGCGATTGGCGCGCAGATGGCGATGCCGCCGTTCTTGGTGATTTCGGACGCCACATAGCCGATGCGGCGAATGTTCAGATCGCGGTGTTCTTTGCTAAAGCCCAATTCAGACGACAAGTTTTTACGCACGATGTCGCCATCTAGCAGGGTCACCGGACGGCCACCCATTTCCATCAGCTTCACCATCAAGGCATTGGCAATTGTGGATTTGCCCGAGCCTGAGAAACCAGTGAAAAAGACCGTGAAGCCTTGGTTGCTACGCGGTGGTTTGGTGCGGCGCAATTCCTTGACGACCTCGGGGAAGGAGAACCATTCGGGGATATCAAGGCCTTCGGAAAGACGACGGCGCAATTCGGTGCCGGAGATGTTCAGGATCGTGACGTCGTCTTTGTCTTTGATTTCATCCATGGCTTCGTATTGGGCGCGTTCGGCAACCCAGACCATGTGTTTGAAATCGACCATTTTGATGCCCATTTCTTCTTGATGCTCGCGGAAAAGATCCTGCGCTTCATAGGGACCGTAAAAATCGACGCCGTCTTTGTTGTTGCCGGGGCCTGCATGGTCACGTCCAACGATGAAGTGCGTGCAGCCGTGGTTTTTGCGGATAAGGCCGTGCCAGACAGCTTCGCGCGGGCCAGCCATGCGCATGGCAAGGTTCAGCAAGGACATGGATGTGGTGGATTGCGGATACTTGTCCAACACAGCCTCGTAACAGCGTACGCGGGTAAAGTGATCAACATCGCCGGGCTTGGTCAGGCCAACGACAGGGTGGATCAGCAGGTTGGCTTGGGATTCGCGGGCAGCACGGAACGTAAGTTCCTGATGGGCACGGTGCAGCGGATTGCGCGTCTGAAATGCCACAACTTTGCGCCAGCCCATTTTTCGGAAATAGGCGCGCAATTCATTGGGCGTGTCGCGCCGTCCGCGGAAATCGTAGTGAACCGGCTGCTGGATGCCTGTGACCGGACCGCCAAGGTAAATCTTGCCAGCCTGATTGTGCAGGTAGTTTACGGCGGGGTGTTTGTCATCGTCGGCGCCGAACACTTTCTCGGCCTCGCGCGCTTTGTTTGGCTCCCATTTGTCGGTGATCGTCATGGTCGCAAGGATCACGCCCTCTTGGTCGCGCAGTGCGATGTCCTGGCCCGCCTCGATGCCTTTGGCAAAGTCCTCGGATACATCAAGCGTGATGGGTATTGGCCAAAGCGTGCCGTCTGCCAAGCGTAGATTTTCAACAACACCGTTGTAATCCTCTTCGCTCAGGAACCCTTTGAGCGGGTTAAAGCCACCGTTCATCAGCAATTCAAGATCGCAAATCTGGCGCGGCGTCAGGTCGTGGCTGGTTAGGTTGCCAGCTTCGATCTTAAGCTTCTGGGCGCTTTCATAAGAGACAAAGAGTTCGGGGATGGGGGCAAGGTCATTTTGCATCAACTTGGTCCTGTTGCTAAGGGGGGAGAGGCCGGAAGCCGTGCCCGTGAGTTCGCCGTGCAATGCGTCATACTCTGCTAGCTTCCGGTTAAGAAATTGGGTCGTGAGGCGGTTTTTTTCGCCGGCACCCCGCGCCGTGATGGCATAGGAATGGCGGGCACGTTTGTCTGGGCCGTTGCGGTCGGTAATCTTTACCCAGCCTGCGTCGGTTGCCTGTTTGATCAATGCATTAAGTCGCCCCAATGACACGCCGATCGCCACCGACATCACCCGTTGAGAGGCGTCGGGTTCGAGATCAAGCTGGCGCAGCAGCCTAAACATCTGGTCCTCTTGCTCGGACGTAATTTTGGCAGGCGACATGGTCATCGGGGTCGACTCTATGTTTGTTCTAGCGTGAACATACACAATATGTTTGTTCACGCTAGAACAAACATAGAGGCCTGTTAATGATTGTGTGATTTTGGTAACGGGTGGACAGGGCTGGATACGTCATTCCGCCTCCGCCTTAACTAATCCGTCACGCCGTGATCAACGGCCCGTTTTTATGGGGCCGGGCCACGTTAGAATATGATCCATTATTTATCGCGGGCTGTTCTTGGACGAATAACGACCATCGTCGTTATTCGTCCAAACGACGCCCGTAGGGTAGGCGGGGTAGTTCATGTCCCGCACCCTTTTGCTACGATCAGCAGCGTGAGGGTCGGCGGGATGGCCGTTAAGAGTTTACAAACGCCGCACAATGTTCTCGCGCGGCGCCTGCGACTTTTCCTGAAGAAGCCGCCCTATCGGTCGACTTTATTTTTCGGATGCCAGATGCCAGATGTCAGATGTCGACTTGTTCGGCCAGCCAACGCTCGGCCTCTAGGGCTGCCATGCAGCCCATGCCTGCCGATGTCACGGCTTGACGGTATTTATGATCAGTCAGATCGCCAGCTGCAAAAACTCCGGGGATGCTAGTGGCGGTGCTGTCGGGCTGGGTGACGACATAGCCGCCCATATGGGTTTCCAGCACGTCCTTGACCAATTCGTTGGCGGGCGCATGGCCGATGGCGATGAACACGCCTTTGGCCGCGATATCAGTGATCTCGCCGGTCTTGGTGTGTTTGACCTTCACGCCTTCGACGCCAAGTGGCGCGTCTGTGCCGTAAATCTCGTCAACTTCGTGGAACCAGAGCGGTTCAATCTTGGGGTTCTTCATCAAGCGGTCGATCAGGATCGCTTCGGCGCGCAGCTCATCGCGGCGGTGCACGATTGTGACCTTGGAGGCGAAATTGGTCAGGAAAAGCGCCTCTTCGACGGCCGTGTTGCCGCCACCGACGACGACGATTTCCTGACCGCGATAAAAGAAGCCGTCGCAGGTAGCACAGGCTGACACGCCGAACCCCTTAAACTTGTCTTCGGTGGGCAGGTCTAACCACTTGGCGCGCGCGCCGGTTGCAAGGATGATCGCATCAGCCTCGTAAACCGCGCCACTGTCGGATTGGGCGACAAACGGGCGTTTCGAAAAATCCACCGACGTGATGATATCACTGATGATTTCAGTGCCCACGGCGCGGGCGTGGGCTTCCATGCGGATCATTAGATCAGGGCCTTGGACGTCGCTGTCGCCGGGCCAGTTCTCGACCTCGGTTGTGGTGGTCAATTGCCCACCGGGCTCGATGCCCTGCACAAGGATCGGTTCCAGCATCGCGCGGCTAGCATAGACACCGGCGGTATAGCCTGCCGGGCCGGAGCCGATGATCAGAACTTTGGTTTTGCGTGTCTCAGCCATGTGCCTGCGGCTCCCATTATAACAATTTCAACTCGGATATAGACACGCGCGCCACGGGTTGAAAGCCCATGCGACATTTGGCATGTCGCCTCATGATGTTGCGCGCTGACGAAACATTATTGCGTGTGGGGGCGCCCTGACGTATAGATCGCAAATTCCGAGGGGATTCACATGCCTGGCCAAAAACTAGACGCGATCGACCGTATGATCCTTGCGCAATTGCAAGCTGACGGGCGCATGACAAACGTGGAGCTGGCCAAACGTGTCGGAATTTCCGCGCCGCCATGCCTGCGCCGTGTCCGGACGCTGGAGGAGCAAGGTTTTATCCGTGGTTACCACGCCGAGGTTGACCCGCGCGAATTGGGTTTCGAGGTGCAGGTCTTTGCCATGGTCGGGTTGGTTAGTCAGGCCGAAGTTGATCTAAGCGCATTCGAGAATCGCTGCAAGGCGTGGCCCCTTGTGCGCGAGTGTCACATGCTGAACGGAGAGGTGGATTTCATCCTCAAATGTGTCGCCCCGGACTTACGCAGTTTTCAGGCTTTCTTGACCGAAGCCCTGACGTCGGCTGACAACGTAGCCAGCGTTAAGACATCACTGGTCATTCGCGGTGCCAAGGATGAACCGGGTGTGCCGTTTGATGTGCTTGAAGCGCGGTTGGCGAAACAGGCCTAGGCCACCAAGCGACGACCAGTATTTTATATCGCTGAAATCGAGAGGCGGCCTTTTGTCTGAGCGAACCGGCTTTGAAGAGCCGGTGTGGAATAGGTATCCACCGCGAGGCCAGCGGTGGATCAGCGGGCTTCGGTCATGCACGCGCCCAAAGGTGCGAAACATATCTGCCAGAGCCACCGACAACATCTGAGGTTCGTTGCTGTTGATCATAATGTGGCGGATAAGGTGGCCGGCTGTCAAAAACATCTGCCAAACTGCGCATTCTGGCGATCAGCCCTACGTTGCCTAAGTGGATTGTCGCTAAGACAGGCACCAAGCCGCCACATTTTGATTCTTGGGCGGGCGCAAAACGCAACACGCCGACCGGGAGAGAACCCGACGGCGCGCAGTGCATCCCCGTCCGGATGCGGTCTATCTGTTTGGGCTTAGGCGGCGGCGCGCTTTACCTGAAGTGCGGCGACGGCGTGGCGGGCCGAAATAAAGGCCTCGCGGCGCAAGCCACGTTCCCACGGCATCTTCACTGTGCAGGCTTCTGCCTCTTTGATCATCTTGTTCATCCAACGTTTTTGGGTTTTCATCTATTCGTTCCTCTGCTCGCTCAAGCGGGGTTTGTCCCCTTACGAACAAGTTGACAGCGCATAGCGGCACCAGTTTGGCGGGATGCAAATTTTCTGAAAAAACTTTGGGATAGTTTGTGGCGGTTTGGCCCAAATCGTCAAATACCCGGATTTTCCCAAATTTAAGGGCAGATCTCACTGTTTAAGCAACAGTCGCGGGGTCAGCAGTGCCACCGTTTCGCGAAATCGGGCAAAACCGAGGCGGGCGATCGCCCAAATATTGCCAAAGTCAAAGACGTATGGCAGCAATCAAGCGACCATAGTCGGCCTCGCGCGCGTGGGTCGTGCGGCGATAGCTATAGAACTTCTCTGGGTCACTATAGGTACAATGGCGTGACCATTGTGCCTGTCCAACGCCAGCGCTGCGCAGGCGGTGCAAGCCAAATCCGGGAAGATCAAAGAGCATGCGATCACCTGCTCCATTTGCAAAGAAGCGGCTATTGTCAGGATCGCCCAACAGGAAATCATCAAGAAATTCAGGCCCGACCTCATAGGCGCGCTGGCTGATGGACGGGCCAATCACCGCCGCGATGTTCGCACGTTTCGCGCCTAGGTCTTCCATTGCGTCCAACGTCGCCTCAAGGACACCGCCCAACGCGCCTTTCCAACCGGCATGGGCCGCACCGATCACGCCGGCATCGTGGTCCGCAAATAACACCGGCTGGCAATCAGCGGTCAGGACTGACAGCGCGATGCCGGGCGTCGCCGTGACCAACGCATCGGCGCGCGGGCGATCTGCGGTGGGGTCAGTTACATGCACCACATCAGGCGAATGGATCTGATGAACGCCTACCAACGCCATGGGGTCGACCTGCATCGCTTGCGCGACACGGGAACGGTTGATTGAAACGGCCGCGTGTTGGTCGGATGATCCATGACCGCAGTTCAACCCACTGAATACGCCAGATGATGCGCCGCCTTTGCGCGTGAAGAAACCGTGGCGCAGAGGCGCGAGTGCGTCTGACGTGATGATTTCGAGTGTCATGGCATCAAACCGGGTGGGGGCGTCGCGTCTTTGGGATAAAGGCCGATCACTTTGAAAAGGTGACCCATCGCATCGGGGTGGGTCAAGCGGTGATGTGCGGCGATATGGTTTTCCAGCGCCGCGCCGCCTAAGCGTTCAGCAAGGGCCTGCGCGCGATGGGTAACGCCAAGGCGTTCAAGGAAGACGCCTTGCGGTGTGACGCGCGTGTAGGCGGCAGGGGCTGCGGCGTTGGCGATGGCGGCGAAATCAACATGGGCCGTCAAATCGGCCATACCGGGGGCTGTGAAGGGATCGGCGATTTGATGATCGCGCAGGGCTTGCAGGGTGTCGCCCTGCGATTGCCAGTCACCGTAGTCGATGATGAGTGCCGCGCCGCCATGGGCCGCAACACGCGCACCAATTTGCGCCGCAATATTGGGCAGCGTTGGGCAGATTTCGACGATGTCGCCGACCGCAGTATCGTCCAAACGGTGGTCAAGGCTTGCAAGCGGGGCAGGCGGGCTTAGGCCGGCGGCAAGCGTATCGCTTTGAAGGCCGACGACCGTTTCCTGCCAGCCGTTGACGTGGCGGCGGAGCTGGCGAATTGGTAGCGCGTCAAAGAACTCGTTGGCGATCACGAATAGCGGCAGATCCGGCAGGGTGGCGACGCTGTTATGCCAGGCGGCGTGCGGCACGATCTGTGCTTGGGCGGCGCGCAGGGTTGGCGAGGCTTCGATCAGGTGCACCTGCGCTGCATCGTGGAACCCCGACACGCCCCGCGTGGCGCGCAGGATATCGGCCATTAGCGTGCCGCGACCGGGGCCAAGTTCGGCCAAGGCAAAAGAAGTTGGTGCGCCCTGATCCATCCACGCCTGCGCGAGGCAAAGCCCGATCAATTCGCCGAACATCTGGCTAATTTCCGGCGCAGTCGTAAAATCCCCAGCCGCACCCAAAGGGTCGCGCGCGGTATAGTAGCCGTGTTCGGGGTGCAGCAGGCATTCGCCCATATAATCGGCCAATGTCATCGGCCCTGTCGCGCGAATGCGCTGGATCAGGATGTCGCCAAGCGGCGTCATGCGGACCTGCGGCGTATAACCCAAATGATCGCAAGGCCCACGATAACCATTGGTAGCGACAGGCACTGCCCCATGGTCAACCCCCAGCCGTTCAGATGCAGCGCAAGGCCCAAAGGATTACCCATTTCAACAAACTGCGCGTCGGGCTGGCGCAGAAATTCAACAACGAAACGCGCAATGCCATAACCGGCCATGAATGCGCCTGCCAATTGCCACGGGCGCTTGAGCCAGCCACGCGCAAAAGCCAGCCACATCAGGAACGCACCAAGGACCAGCCCTTCAAGCCCCGCCTCATACAACTGCGAAGGATGGCGCGCGCAAAGTCCGGTAATCCCGTCACAGGTTTGCGCTGCCGCACCGGGAAAAATAACGCCCCAGGGCATGTCGGTCGGGCGGCCCCATAATTCGGCGTTGATGAAATTGGCGATCCGCACCATCAGGATTGCCGGTGTCGCGGTCAGGGCAAGAATATTGGCGACATCGCCAAGTGCTGCCTTGTGCTTGCGCGCCACAAGGATCACCGCGATGCAAACCCCAAGGAATCCACCGTGAAATGACATACCCCCCTGCCATAGCATCGGGATTTCTAGCGGGTGCGAGAAGTAATAGGCGGGCTTGTAAAACAACACGTAGCCCAGCCGTCCGCCCGCGATGACACCAACGATGACCCATGTCAGCAGGTCTTCGATCTGCTCAGAGGTCATGGGGGCAGTCTCGTCGCACCACAAATGCGTGCGGCGCACGGCAGCTACAGCAATCCGCCAACCAATCAGTATTCCGACAATATAAGCCAGCGCATACCAGCGCAGCGCAAACGTCATGCCGAACAGCGAAATCGAGAAAATCTCGGGCGAGATATTGGGGAAGGGGATGCCAGTCATGCCAACTAAGTGCGGCTGGGCCGCGGCGTTGTCAACTGCATGGCGGCTTGCGGATGTGCAAACGCCCCCCATATAGAGGGGGCGAACATGACCGGAGGCTTACATGCAGACCCGCAACAAGATTCTTGACGATATCGGCCAGTTGATGACCAACGCTATGGGCGTGGCCCAAGGTGCCAAGGACGAGGCAGGCAATGCCATGTCCGGCATGATGGACCGCTGGCTCGCGGACCGTGACCTGGTCACACGCGAGGAATTCGACGCTGTTCGGACGATGGCGCAAAAGGCACGTGAAGAAAACGCAGCCCTGATGGCGCGGATCGAGGCGTTGGAAGGCAAGAAAAAGAAGTAATGTGCGCTTGACCAAAATGGGCGCTGCGCGCGCATTATGTTTTAGGGGGCGTTGCCCCCGTCGCATGCGCGACTCCCCCAGAGTTTCATGAACACAAGAAGCTGACCCTAGAGCTGTTCCAGATACGCCACGATGATATCCAGCGCGGCTTCGAGATCGGATTTGTGGATCATCTCGGTTACGGTGTGAATATAGCGTGTGCCAACGACGATCCCTACGGCGCGGGCTCCTGCGGCGGCTTGTTGTGCCGCGGCGCCGTCTTGGCCACCAGCGGCAAGCATTGTGCGCTGGTATGGGATGTTCTTGGCGATAGCGATCTGTTCGATTTCTTTGACCAGCGCCTTGTCGGCAATGAACGAGCTGTCCCGCACATGTAGGCCGAAGCCTTTGCCTTGAATGGTGGTCGCGTCCTTTTCGGGCACGCCGGGGGTGTCGCAGGCCAATGTCGTGTCGATGCCGATACCGATATCGGGCTGGATACGGTGCGCCGAGGTGCGCGCGCCGCGCAAGCCGACTTCTTCTTGGGTGGTGAACACCACATGGATTTCCGCGCCGCGCCCATTGCTTCCCAAACGGCGGATTGCCTCGATCCCAAGCCAACAGGCGATGCGGTTATCGAGCGCCTTGCTGACCACCTTGTCACCGATTTCGATAAAGGGTTCGTCCATCACGACCATATCGCCGATCTTGACCACATCATGGGCGGCCTTGCCCATGCCGAGATCAACGCAGAATTCGCCGATTTCCGGGATCTTTTTGCGGTCTTCGGGGGAGGAGATATGCAGCGGCTTGCCGCCGGGATTCATGACGCCTTTCAGGTCGCCAGTATCGGTGCAAACCAGCACGCGGCGCGAAAACAGATTGCGCGGATCAAAGCCGCCTATCGGCTGCAGATATAGGAAACCTTTTTCGTCGATGTGACTTACCAGAAAGCCGATTTCATCCATATGGCACAGCAGCATGACCTTAGTCGGGTCTTTGGCGGTGCTATCGCGCCGGCACAATAGGCTTCCCATCGGATCGGTCTCAACGGCGTCAAATAGCCCGTCGATTTCGCCCTTGATCAGGTCGCGCACGCGCTCTTCGTTGCCCGGAACACCAGGCGTTTCACAAAGGGTTTTGAGCAGATCGAGGTTCATGAGCGTGGCCTTGGGTTATGGAGGTTGCGCGCACGATGAACCTGTCGCGGATGACCTGCAAGTAACCGGTCAAAGAAAAATGCGGCGATTCTACCCCCAGCTAATCGCAGTTATCCCCAAGAAATTGCTTTACAGGTGGCCGCATAACCCCCACGATATATAGTATGGGGAACGTCAACGATACGCTTTCCCTTGAGCAGTACGCCAGATTTGGAGGGATAATAGCCCGCAGATTGGCAACGACAGGAGGCGACAAAATGGCACTTGCAGAGCATTTCGCAGACGCAGAAGACATCCATCCTATCGACTTGGTTGAACATATCGCAGTGCATCACGAATGGGAGTTTGACCGCATTCATGACGACCAGATTGCGATGGCCGTCGAAGGGCAATGGCGGACCTATTCGATCACGCTGGCATGGTCTGGCTATGACGAAACCCTGCGCCTGATCTGCACTTTCGAGATGGAACCACCCGAAGACCGTTTGCCAGCACTTTACGAGTTGTTGAACAAGGTGAACGACAATTGCTGGGCCGGTGCATTCACCTATTGGGCCGAGCAAAAGCTGATGGTTTACCGCTACGGTCTTGTTCTTGCGGGCGATCAGTTTGCGGGGCCGGATCAGATTGATACAATGATCAACGCCGCCGTCCTCAGTGCCGAGCGATATTACCCTGCCTTTCAACTTGCGACATGGGCCGAACGCACCCCTACAGAGGCGTTGGGAATTGCAATCGCCGAAGCTTACGGACGCGCCTAAGATTTGCTGCGCGGGGCTATGATCATCGCGCCCTTGAACCCCCACCAATAGCTTCGTAACGTCGCCCTGATCAAAGGGGGATTTCGCGTGGATATGACTGAAGTTGAACGCCGTGGGCTTGTGTTGCTGGGCTGTGGCAAGATGGGATCGGCAATGTTGACCGGATGGTTGGCGGGTGGTCTTCCCGCCACGTCGGTCTTTGTTCTTGACCCACATCCCAGCGATTGGTTGCACGCCCAAGGTGTGCATCTGAACGCTGGCCTTCCTGATGATCCGGCAGTCGTTCTGGTGGCCGTAAAGCCGCAGATGATGGGTGACGCCTTGCCGTCGCTTCAGGCGCTCGGCAATGGCAGTACCGTTTTCGTTTCAGTTGCTGCGGGCATCACGATTGCTGGTTTTGAGGGCACACTGGGTGCGCAGACCCCGATTGTGCGGGCCATGCCAAACACGCCTGCCGCGATCGGGCGGGGGATCACCGCCATTGTTGGAAATTCCTACGTTAGCCCTGCCCAGCTTGATATGGCCGACGGATTGTTGAATGCGGTAGGGCAGGTCGTGCGGCTTGCTGATGAAGGCCTGATGGATGCAGTCACCGCGGTGTCCGGCTCTGGTCCGGCTTATGTTTTTCACCTGATCGAAACCTTGGCTGCCGCAGGCGTGGCGCAGGGTTTGCCCGCTGATTTGGCACTGGCACTGGCAAAGGCCACCGTTGGCGGCGCGGGGCAATTGGCCGAGGACGCGGATGAGAATCCCGCACAGTTGCGTATCAACGTGACATCGCCCAATGGCACGACACAGGCAGCACTTGCGGTTTTGATGGATGAAGAAACGGGCTTTCCGGCGCTGCTGAAACGCGCCGTCAAAGCGGCCGCTGATCGCAGCAAGGAGTTGGCGAATGGATGAGCTGAGCTTTGATGATTTCCTCAAGGTTGATATCCGCGTCGGCGTCGTGACGCGCGCGGAACCTTTTCCCGAGGCACGCAAGCCAGCGATCAAGCTTTGGGTTGATTTTGGCGGCGATCTTGGCGTCAAGAAATCGAGCGCTCAGATTACCGCACATTACGCGCCTGATACGTTGATCGGAAAACAGGTCATGGCCGTTGTGAATTTTCCACCGCGTCAAATTGGGCCGATGAAGTCCGAGGTTCTGGTCTTGGGCTTGCCTGACGAAAACGGCGAAATTGTTCTTCTTACCCCAGATCAAGACGTTCCAATCGGAGGGCGAATGCATTGAAGACTCTCCTTATTACGCGCGATATTGCGGCGCCTGTCGTCGCGCAGGCGCGCGCATTGTTTGACGTGACGGTCCACGCGGGCGGCGCGCTTGACGGCGCAACGGCGGCGCAAGCCATGCGTGATTATGATGCGATCCTGCCGACACTGGGCGATGATTTCAGCGCAGAGGTTTTCGACGGTGACTTGCGGTGCAAGATGTTGGGGAATTTTGGCGTTGGATATAACCATATCGACGTAGCTGCGGCCCGCGATGCAGGTGTAACCGTTTCTAATACGCCCGACGTCCTGACGGATGCCACGGCGGATATTGGGCTGACGCTAATCCTCGCAACAGCGCGACGCGCGGGCGAGGGGGAGCGGATGGTAAGGTCCGGAGAATGGGGCGGATTTGGCCCCAAGAATCTGCTTGGCACCCATGTGACCGGCAAAACAGTCGGGATCATTGGGATGGGCCGGATCGGACAGGCCATCGCGCACCGCTGTCATTTTGGCTTCGGGATGGAAGTGGTTTTCTTTAACCGTTCGCCCAAATCGGTAGAGATGCCCGCGCAGCAGGTCGATACACTGGCCGAGGCGATGGCGGCAGATTTTGTCGTCGTTACAACGCCGGGCGGGGCCGAAACGACCAAGCTTATTGACGCAACGGCGATCGCCGCGATGAAATCGAACGGGATTTTCGTCAACATTAGCCGTGGTGAAGTAGTCGACGAAGCCGCATTGATCGACGCACTGGAGCGCGGTGCAATCGCAGGCGCGGGGTTGGACGTATACGAGAACGAACCCGCCGTGCCCGCGCGGCTACGCGCTTTGGAGAACTGCGTGTTGCTGCCACATCTGGGATCAGCGACTGCCGAAACACGACAAGCCATGGGGCAAATGGCGCTCGATAACATCATCGCGTGGACTCGCGGTGAAATACCGCAGCAAGCCGTGAATTAACGACGAAGGAGGGGGCGCTGCACCCGTCTTGACGGACTCCCCCGGAGTGTATTTGAATGGAAGAATACGGCCTAGCGGGCAGTGGTCCCGCTATCGCCCATTGCTGCACGCCAGTGACGGCGGCACAGGCTGATATAGGTTTCGTTGCCGCCGATTTGCACCTGATCGCCATCCGTTAGGACATTGCCCTGATCATCTTTGCGCACGACCATCGTCGCCTTTTTCCCGCAGTGGCAAATCGTGCGCACCTCGCGCATTTCATCCGCAAGCGCGAGAAGCGCGGCGGAGCCGGGGAAAAGTGCGCCCATGAAATCAACCCGCAACCCGTAAGCCATGATAGGCACACCCAGATCATCGACCGCGCGCGCCAATTGCCATACCTGATCGGGATCCAGAAATTGGGCCTCGTCGATAAAAATGCATTGGCAGGGACCAGCAGCAAGACGGGTCTGCACTTTGGCAAACAGGTCTTCGCCGCGCGCAAATGTATCCGCCGCTGATCCGATACCAATCCGGCTGGCTATTTTGCCCTCACTGGCGCGATTGTCGAATTGCGCGGTCAAAAGGTAGGTCTGCATCCCGCGTTCGATGTAGTTATGCGAGGCTTGCAGCAGCACAGTCGATTTGCCGGCATTCATTGTTGAATAGTGAAAATAGAGCTTGGCCATCCCCTCAAATAGCCTGCGGGATCGACCCCTTGCAAGGCCGTCCGACAGGTCACTCGTTAACTGACGAAGTAATTCGGCATAACAACGGGTCAGGGGCTGCATGGGCCAACGAAAATGCAAGCATTTCCTGGGCCTGGTAGGATGGGTTGCAGCCACCTGACGCCTTCAGCGTTGGGGACGCTGATACTCTTACTCTTCCCAACCGTGGGATAGGACTATAAATGACAGAAAGTGGTGTGCCCCAAAATGGGAAAAGACGTATCGCTTTCCCCTAGATTGGGGCTTGGTTATTAAAGGGTTGGGCATGGCTGGTTTCGGAAGCTACCTTAAGAAACACACAGAAGCTCTCGTGAAAGATGTGGGGATTGAACCCGCATGTGAATTGACGGGGAAGTCCAAAGCAACCTTGGGCCGGTACTATTCCGACAGCGCAGAGCACGCCGATCGCTTCATGCCGGTGGATGCTGTTGCGGCTCTTGAGGCGGCCGCGTCCTACCCGCATGTCACCTCGGCCCTCGCTGAAATGCGCGGTTTTACGATGAGCTATGACGACACGGCTCGCAATTCTGAGGGCGGCGGCGTCAACTCGGATGTTATAATGCTGAGCCAGCGTTTTGCAATTCTTATGGGTGAATATAACCAGTCGATCGCAGACGGGATCATCACTGTCACCGAGGCCAAGCGCCTTTTGCGAGACACCACAGCATTGCAAAAAGTGCTGGTCGAGATGAAGCTGCATCTTGAAGCAGAGTCCACCTAAAACCTTGTCAGATATTGATATCTCCGACATGCCGAACCTTGTTCCTGGGGCACTGCAGCCGCTGGACGCAAGTGCGCTGCGCTCGCCAAGTGACCCTGGCCACGCTCCTCGAATTTTGCTGCTTTATGGGTCTTTGCGCGAAGAAAGCTATTCGCGACGGGCCGCCGAGGAAGGCGCACGGGTGCTGACTGCGCTGGGCTGTGAGACACGTTTCTTTCATCCCTCCGGCCTGCCGTTACCTGATGACGGCGATGCCGATCACCCGAAAGTCGCTGAACTGCGCGAGCTTGCGATTTGGTCAGAGGGGATGGTTTGGTCCAGCCCTGAGCGGCATGGGGCGATGTCTGGTATCATGAAAACCCAGATTGATTGGCTGCCACTGTCCCCGATCGGAGGGATCAGGGCCACGCAGGGCAAGACGCTCGCGGTGATGCAGGTGTCGGGTGGCTCGCAGTCGTTCAATACCGTTAACCAAATGCGAATTCTTGGGCGCTGGATGCGGATGGTGACGATTCCCAATCAGTCATCCGTGCCGATGGCCTGGAAAGAATTCGAAGGTGGGCGCATGAAACCTTCGCCGCTTTACAACCGGATCGTTGATGTGATGGAAGAACTCGCGCGATTTACTTGGATGATGCGGGGCCGCCCTGAGTTGACGGATCGCTATTCAGAGCGGGTCGAGACATTGGAAGCGGTGAACAAGCGGGTGAGCAGTTAGCCCGATTTCCGGCAGTATTGCGTAAATTGGTTAACGGCCGGTTTCAGGCGCGTTCAACAATGACGGACCCAACGGAATAGCCGGCGCCAAAGCTGCAGATCAGCCCCATATCGCCCGCTATCAAATCATCGGAATGTTTGGAAAATGCGATGATGCTGCCCGCGGAACTGGTGTTGGCGTAGTCTTGCAGGATATTGGGTTGTTCGCCTGGTTCGGGGTCGCGGCCCAGCACCCTTTTTCCGATATGATCGTTCATGGTCTTGTTGGCTTGGTGCAGCCAAAGGCGCTTTAGATCAGCGGCTTGCACGCCTTCAGCCTCCATGTGGTCGGCGATATGTTTGCTGACCAGCGGAAGGACCTCTTTGAAAACTTTGCGGCCGTTTTGCATAAACTGCATATCGCGGCGGTCGTTCATCTGGTCGTGGGTGCGGCGAAGAAAGCCGTTGTTGTTACGGATGTTGTTGGAAAACTGCGTGGCGCAGCGGGTGGATTTCACTTTGAAATATGGGGCTTGCAGGTTTTCGTCGCGTTCCAGTAGGACGGCCGTGGCCACGTCGCCAAAGATGAAATGGCAATCGCGGTCGCGCCACTCGAGGTGCGCCGAGCAGATTTCAGGGCAGACGACGAGGGCGGATTTGATGGAGCCGGCGCGGATCATGTCGGCGGCGGTCTGGATGCCGAAGGTGGCGGAGGAACAGGCGACGTTCATGTCGAAGGCAAACCCTGATGTGCCCAGAAGCTGTTGAATTTCGACGGCAATCGCGGGGTAGGCGCGTTCGTGGTTTGACGCGGCGCACAGGACTAGATCGACGGATGCGGGGTTTTTGCCGTTCAGGGCCGTGCGTGCGGCGTCCACGGCCATTTCAGCCATGATTGATGGGGCGTCATCGGCGCGTTCAGCAAGGCGCGGATACATGCGGGCAGGGTCTAAAACACCAGCCTTATCCATGACATAGCGCTGTTCGATCCCGCTGGCTGCGGCGATGAATTCGCTGCTGGAATGGGGTTTTTCGTCGATAGTTCCCGCCGTGATCGCATCGGTATTTTGCGCGTTAAACAGGTCCGCATGGGCGTTGAACGCGGCGACCAATTCATCATTAGTGATGGTCTGCGCGGGCGTGAAAACCCCCGTTCCGGTGATGGCGACGTTGTGCATATGGACCCCTTTACCTTGCGTCCAGAAGGGCAGAGCGGGGCGGGTTTTGCAAGGCTGACGCGGCGTATGGAAACCGTATGGAAAGCGTATGGAAACCGTATGGGCGGTGGTATGGCGCGCCGTTAACCAATTTTGGGCAGGTTTGTCGGGTGAACCGAGGAGAGTGCGATGCGCAAAGTTGAACCCAAAACGATGACCAAGGCCGACCGGATGCATTGGCGCTATGGTGTCGATGCGATCAAGATGGTCGAATACGAGTTGCACGACTACCTGCGCAAATTCGATGCTCTTCCAGTGGAGTGGCACGGGATCTGGGAGGACGATGATCGGCGCGGTGACAAGCGGACCAAGGTGACGGCGAATTTCGACGCGGATGTGGTGAAATTCTTCAAGGGGCTGGGTCCGGGATACCAACACCGGATGAACCGCGTGCTGCGCGCCTTCATGCACTTCCGTCTGGCGAAACTGATCGAGGGGCCGGATACGACGGACTTTATTCTTTATCCTGAACGGGTGCTGGAGCGGTTCTCAAAAAAGCCGGAGTGGGGGGACAGGGAAGCGGGGCATCGGCGGATGATGGGGGACACGGAGCCGGAGACGGAAGCGGGGAAGCAGAAGGCGGCGACCTGGTCGGATGATCCGTTGGATGGGCCTAAGGGGAGGTGAGGCGGGAAAGGTCGAATTTGAGTCCAGTCTGTCGATGCTGCACTGCGCACAGATGCCGGCAAGGGGCGGAAAACGGCCCTTCGCTGCGGTCTCCACCGATGGCGGCTGTGCGGACTCTGTTGCCGTTCGCTGCGGGTGCATCATTCACCGCCTCAAAATCTGGTGCTCAGTCAATCATGGCGGGAAGTGTGCATTCGCTGCAGGTGCGAGCTAGTCGAGCAGAAACGGCATGACCGGACATTCAAACGATCATCAAACCATGGCTTTCTCTGCACTGCCGCAGGTCGGCTTGGAGCCCTATGTGTGAATTGGGTATTCTCGCTGCGTGCGCTCGCAGCAGGAAAAATGCGGCAGATGCATGATCACCCACGCTGCAATGCGGAGGAAAAACTGGCCATTCATGGAAAACGCAGCGAGACAATTCCGACGAATTTACAGGTTGTGGAACAAAACTTCCGTTGACCCCTCCTTTTGCCAAGGCCGGCTTCGTAAGTGGTGACAAGCCTTCGGACTCCTGACAGCTTTCAAGGCCATCTGAATTTTCTCATCCTAACAAACAGAAATGCGTTGTCTCGGGAATGCAACTTGGCCGTGGCAGATCAAGCAACTCCCGACAAATAGTTTCGCATGTCTGACAACGGACATACACTGCGGCGCCAAAATGAGGTGTCGATAGCAAGTTGTTTGTCATCTTCATCAAAATCTCCTCAGATATCTTGCCGAGAAAATTCTACTTCCGCATCCCCTTAGTTTCGGGGGGGATTACCCGGGACATCATGTAAAAGTGGATATTAAGCACCTGACATTCGAAGAAAAAGTGGAAAAAAGGTCCGCCGGTTCCAGTGTGCAGCAATCAGCGGCGCGACGAGAGTTCGCGCCCTCAGGGTCTGCGAGAAACACACGCAGGCAAACGCCATCGGCTTTCTCGACCACAACATCGCAAAGTGGCAAAATCGTTATCGCAAAGTGGCAAAATCGTAGAACGAGCAAAAAATGTGCTTTTAGCGAAAAAAGCACTTGCGG
>CALAGN010000044.1 GCA_937891785.1 uncultured Octadecabacter sp. | reverse complement strand
CGAGGTCTGTGCAAATGCCGCGCCGCAGGCCAGACACAGAACGAGCGTTAAAATTTGTCTCATGAAATAAACCTCTGTTTTCAAAATAAAAATAACTTGGAAAATCTTTACTTCAGTACATCGCCGGTGAGAAACCCACAACACAAACGGTTCGGCTGCGAAACATTTGCCGTGCTGTCGTGCGCAACCGCGGCTTGGGCCCCACCTTTCGCACTTTTCTCGTATCTGCGAGTCCGTCTGCAATATAGATCTATCGGGGAGATTGCGTTGGGGTAAGTGCCCACAATCGATGGTGGACACTTAGATGATGCCAGCACTCTACGCCAGAACGGGTTCACCGAACGCTTACCTTTGATGAGCCTTTGCCATCCCTGTGACACCCTGCCACATGACCGACCGACTAACCCGACCTAATTGGTCATGTAGGAGTATCATGACACACACCCCGCTTCGCCCACGCCCCACAATGCGCGCTAATTTCAACCTGCCCTTGATCGGACAAATGGCACGCGACATCGCATCTGGAGGCGTCCGTGCGATCTGGTATGGCCTTGCATTCGCTTTGCTTTTACTGGTCACTGCTGTCGTGGCATAGGGTCTGCCAGCACTGGCGTTAACGGCGCTGGCCGCCGTGCCTATCTGCATGATCGCGATCGTCTTTATGGCTTGGGGATAAAGCGGACTAGCCCGCTTTTTCTTCCAGCATCAGCCATTCTTCTTCGGCGCTTGCAAGGGCCGCCTGCCGGTCAGCCAGCGCTGCAGTCGCCTTGGCAAATTTCGCAGGTGCGCTGGTATAAAGGGTCGGATCGGCAAGTAGTGTCTCCAGCTTGATGATCTCGGCCTCAAGTTTTGCAATCACTTCAGGCAGCGTTTCAAGCCGGTGCTTTTCGGTGAAACTAAGGCCTGACTTCTTGGCCCCCGCCTTTGGCTTGTCCTTGGGCGCTTGGGTCTTGTCGGGCGCGCTGATTTTTTCTACAAAATCGCCGCCCCGCTGGTTGCGATAATCGCTCCAACCGCCTGCATAAAGAACAGCCTGCCCGTTGCCTTCCATCGCTACGGTCGTGGTCGCCACGCGGTCCAGAAAATCGCGATCGTGGCTAACCAGCAGCACGGTGCCGTCGTATTCGCCCAAGATGTCCTGCAACAGATCAAGCGTTTCGATATCCAGATCGTTGGTCGGTTCGTCCAAGACCAGCAGGTTACTTTGCCGCGCCATGATCCGCGCCAACAACAGCCGCGCCTTTTCACCACCCGACAATGATCGCACAGGCGCACGGGCCTGCGCCTCGTCAAACAGGAATTCCTTAAGGTAGCCGACAACGTGTTTGGGTTGGCCACGCACCATGATCTGATCGGCCTTGCCGCTCACGCCCATCAGCGGATCACCGGTAAGATTGTCCCAAAGTGACTGGTTTGGATCAAGCTGCGCGCGGGCCTGATCAAACACAGCGATATCCAGATTGGTGCCGTGTTTGACAGTTCCTTCGTCTGGCTCAACTTTGCCCAACAACATATTGATAAGCGACGTTTTGCCAACACCGTTCGGGCCGACAAAGGCAACACGCTCGCCGCGCTGCACTGTCAAATCAAAGCCTTTAACGATGGATTTGCCATCAAAGGATTTGCTCAGCCCCACTGCCTCGATCACCTTTTTGCCAGACGTGCTGCCGCCCTCGAATGTCATCGCGGCGGTGCCTTGACGCATGATCTGGCCAGCTCGTTCAGAGCGCAAATCTTGCAAGGCGCGCACGCGGCCTTGGTTTCGCTTGCGGCGGGCGGAAATACCTTCCACGGCCCAACGGGCCTCGGATTTGATCTTGCGGTTCAGCTTGTGGCGCTGCATGTCCTCGTCTTCCCAGATCTTGTCGCGCCATGCTTCAAAACCCTCAAAACCCTCTTCGGCGCGCCGCACAGCCCCGCGATCAATCCAAAGGGTCGCGCGGGTCAGGGCACGCAAGAACGCACGGTCATGCGAAATCAGTACGAAACCGGCACGGGTTTGCTTTAGCTCGTCTTCAAGCCATGCAATCGCTTCGATATCCAGGTGGTTGGTCGGCTCGTCCAGCAGCATCAGCGCAGGTGCCTCGGCCATCAGTTTCGCAAGGGCCGCACGGCGACGCTCTCCGCCCGACGCGGTGGCCACATCACCGGCAGGGTCAAACTTCAGCCCCTCGGCGACCATATCAACCTTATAGGCCTCGCTTGGGTCCAGCCCGCTGGAGGCATAATCGCCCAAAGTAGCAAAGCCCGCCATATCAGGGTCTTGCTCCATATATCCGACGGTCACACCGGGCGACACGGTGACAGCACCCTTATCGGCCTCGATCAATCCGGCCATGACTTTCATCAAGGTGGATTTGCCAGACCCGTTGCGCCCAACCAGCGCCACACGGTCACCAGGTTGAACCACCAGCGACAGACCGTCAAATATCGGATCACCCCCAAATGTGAGGGAAATTTCGGAAAGCTGAAGAAGGGGTGCACGTGCCATGACTGCCTGCTAGAACCTTGGCCGCGAAAGCGCAAGATGGCGCGCGCAACAATCCGCAGTGCCCCCTTGAGAGAATGCCCTTTTCGACCTATCTGTTATGCAAAGGAGAACGCTCATGTTCGGCATTCCCGGCAAACAGGCCGTTTCAATCACTCCGCGCGCTGCGGGCCAGATCGCCAAGCTAATGGGGCGTGACGACCAACAAGGCTTGCGCATCGGCGTCAAAAAGGGCGGCTGCGCCGGCATGGAATACACCATGGAGTTCGTGACCGAAGTGGATCCGTTGGACGAGGTCGTCGAACAGGACGGCGCGCGCGTGATGATCGCACCGATGGCGCAGATGTTCCTATTCGGCACAGAAATAGATTACGAAACTTCCCTGCTGGAATCCGGCTTCAAGTTCCGCAACCCTAATGTCACCGAAGCCTGCGGCTGCGGCGAGTCCATTAAGTTCGACGAGACCCTGTCTGCCGGCGAGTGAGCGTTTCCGACGATCAGATCGCACATGTGCTGTTAGACGGGTGTCGGCCCGTCGACCACCCGCAAGACGACACCGCCAGCCAAAAAGCCGTTAACTTATGCGCAATCAACCCCGCTCCAAAACCCAGCGCGCCATGTGCCAGCGGAACAGTCAGCCCATGCCGCACATAGACTCCCGCAACTTTGTGCAATTGGGACAACCGCGATCATGCCTCCGTCCCCATGATCAGCATAAAGATCGACAGGACGCCGCGAAAGAGCGGTTCGTAAAAGCAACTGAATACCGCGTCGGGCCGCGCAAAAAGCCCACAACCGAGCAGCAAGGCCGAAATCGCAGGGCTGCGCAGCTTATCGGCAAGGATACTTTGCAGCAGGCCATTTTGCACATGCGCATGGGCGCGTTGTCGACTTTGTCGCGCAATTTCCAACTGCAATTTCTGTGCCCGTTGCTCGACAAGTCAAATTGCTATCTTTCTCTGAAATCCGGCGATACCTATACCGTGCTTGCGGGCCTGCGCAACCTGACCCTTGACGTGGTGCTCACCACGCAAATTCCCGCAAACAGTTCGACAGCGCAATTTGCGGCTTACCCCGTCGCGCAACAGGTCGTCGGGTTGCACGGCGTGCCCGCACGCATGGATTACCCTGACCTGCGCAGTCTCTTGCGAAACGAACAGCTGATCCTGCCCAGCGAAACAGTCATCCGTGCGCTTTCAAATTATTGTGGCCGCATGAGGTGTCAGTCCGTGCGTTGTCGCCAGCGTCGACGACATGGTCATGGGGCGTTTGCTTGCACGCGAAGGCGTAGCGGTGGCCATGGCTCCCACTGTTGCCTTGGCCGATGAAATCGCCACTGAACGTATCGCGACCGCACCGTTTGATCAGCAAATAATCGAGCCGTTCTATGCGGCAACAATGACGCGGCGATTTCCACACCCCCAGCTTGGCGCGCAGTTGGGCGATGACACGAGCCCCTGACAAGCCCTTCCTGTCTGCCCCCCGTCTTGCTAGGGTCACACAACCCAACCCCAAACATGGAGGCCAAAGATGCGCCGCAAACTCGCCGCTGGGAACTGGAAAATGAACGGCACGCTGACTAGAGTGACCGAAGTCATGGCCCTTTGTGCAGCCCATCAAGCCCCTTCAGTCGATGTGCTGATCTGTCCACCTGCAACATTGATCCCGGCCTTGGCGACAGCCACGACGGATCACGCAGTGGCCATTGGCGGGCAAGACTGTCACGCGGCGGTCAGCGGCGCGCACACTGGCGATATCAGCGCCCATATGCTGGCCGATGCAGGTGCAACCCACGTGATTATTGGCCATAGTGAACGTCGCGCAGACCGCGGCGAAACCAGCGCTGATGTACACGCCAAAGCACTGGCAGCGCACACTGCCACTCTGACGGCGGTGATTTGCATCGGCGAAACACTGGCACAACGCGAAGCTGGGGAAACACTTGATGTTGTCGGCACGCAGCTGCGCGACAGCACCCCCGATAGCGCGACCGGCGAAAACACAGTCATCGCATACGAACCCGTCTGGGCGATCGGCACCGGCAAAGTTCCCACGCTTGAACAAATCGGCGAGGTTCACGCCGCCTTGCGCATTGCCCTCACTAATCGCTTTGGCGCGGATGCTAACGCCTTCCGCATCCTTTATGGCGGCTCGGTCAAAGCCTCAAACGCTGCTGAAATCTTCGCCGTGCCAGACGTGGACGGCGCACTGGTTGGCGGCGCCTCGCTTACCGCAGAAGATTTCTCACCAATCATCACGGCTTTGGAAAACGCCTGACCTCATCTTGCTCTAAATATCCAAAAATACCTGATCACAGCAAAAGGCGACGCTTCTTACAAAGCGTCGCCTTTCCACGTTTTTATCTAAAGCGCGCGGTAGCGCACGTCTTAGTTCGTTATTATTTCCGGCCCCATGAACGTCGTGGGCAGGTAGGTGGAAATAATCGGGATGTAGGTGATCAAGATCAGGAACACGAACAGCACCATCAAGAACGGTAGGGCCGCACGCACCACGGCCATCATCGGCATGCCGGCCACTCCTGAGGTCACGAACAGGTTCAGGCCGACCGGCGGGGTGATCATACCGATCTCCATGTTGACGACCATGATGATCCCCAGATGGATCGGATCGACGCCCAGCTCGATGGCTATCGGAAACACAAGTGGTGCAACGATTACGATCAGCCCTGAAGGCTCCATGAACTGACCACCGATCAGCAGGATTACGTTGACGATCACAAGGAACATGATCTTGCCAAATCCGGCATCCAGCATGACTCCCGCGATATGTTGCGGGATCTGTTCGTCGGTCAGGACGTGCTTCAGGATCAGCGCGTTGGCGATAATGAACATCAAGGTGATGGTCAGCTTGCCTGCGTCAAACAGCGTGTCGCGGGTGTCGCGATGCACCAGTGACGGCACAAACCAGACCACCGCATTGCCCACACCTTTGCCAAACGACACTGCCGCCCCGCCAAGGGATGCGCCATAGGTTGTCCCTGCCCCGCGCGCCTGAACCGACGACACGTTCAGCGAGAACACAAAGATCACCGCAGGCAGCGCCACGAACAGCGCCACGAGTGCGGCGACGATCAAACCGATCAACCCGCCCATGACCCATGCGAAAGCAGTGATGTCTGTGGCCGCCAGTGCGCTGGCTGACACGCCGTTGAACACATTGGGCACGATGAGCCAAATTGCGATCAGTGCCGGCAACGCGCCCAGCACGGCAATCATCGCCATGCCGATTGTGCCACGCGCCTCGTCGAACCGGAACATCGCCCAGCCCGCGACCGCACAAAGCACAACCCATCCCCAAGCAACCGGCATGCCGATGCTGCGCGGATAAGGGGCACCCTCGGCAGAACTCGACGCCATATAGTGCAGGCAGAAGCCGATCAGCGCAAAGATGATGACACGGAACCCAAGGCTCAGCATCGGGCGTTCGGCGTTGTTCATCCATGGCCGCGTTTTCAGCGGGCCAATGTCACGATAGACAAACACCGCCACAAAGAACGCATAGATTGACGCCACAGCCGCCGCTTCGGTTGGCGTAAAGATCGCCCCCGTCACCCCCGGCACACCATAAATTCCGACCATGATGATCGCGATCAGCATCAAGCCCCAGAATGCATCAATCAGCGCGCTCGACATTTCGCCCCAGCCCAGCCATTCGCCTTTGGGCATGTTGCGGATACGGGCGAAGACATAGATCGTCACCATCAGCATCAGACCAGCCAAAAGGCCTGGAAACACACCGGCAAGGAACATCCGACCCACGGACACGTCTGTGGCCGATGCATAAACAACCATCACGATAGATGGCGGGATCAGGATACCCAATGTGCCCGCGTTACAGATCACACCGGCCGCGAACTCCTTGGTGTAGCCGACCTGCACCATCGCCGCGATCACGATTGAGCCGATCGCCACAACAGTCGCAGGCGACGATCCAGACAGGGCCGCAAACATCATACAGGCCAACACGCCCGCGATGGCCAAGCCACCCTGCAAGTGCCCGACGCAAGCGATGGCAAAGCGGATGATCCGTTTGGCCACTCCGCCCGTCGACATAAAGCTTGAGGCAAGCACGAAGAACGGGATTGCCAGCAAGGTGTAGTGCCCCGCCATCGCCTGATAAAGCGACTGCGCCACCGAGGCGAGCGAGGAGTCCGAGAACATCAGCAGGAAGATAATTGACGACAGGCCAAGCGACACAGCGATCGGTACGCCGATCAACAACAGGCCGATGATCATGCCAAAAAGGAGAACAACATCCATGATTTAATTTCCTCCCTTGGCCACAACAGCGGCGGCATCTTCAATGGCGTCTTCGGCCTCATGGCTGGCGATCAGGTTGTCTGCACGTCCACGCAAAACCGCGACAGTTGCTTGCAGGATGCGGAACAGCATCAGTGCGATTCCGAAGGGTAAGATGAAATAGGGTATAAACCGGGGGAGCTTTTCGTATTCCTCTCCCATGTTGAACCGCTCTTCAAGGAAGCTGCGTCCAAACGGGATTGGCACCTGTTCGGTTTCATACCAGCCATTATCGCGGGTGCTTTCGTTAAACCCCGTCGGGATCACGCGGCCCGTGGTTTGCTGATAGCCTGCAAACGGCGCCCAGTAATCCCACGCGCCCTTCATAACAAGACCGCCATAAGCGATGCAGGCCAATGCCGACAAAAGCACGAGACCTTTGCGCAACGGGGCCGAGACGATATTGATCACCGCATCAACGCCCAAATGTGCGCGGACCTTGAACCCATAGGATAGGCCGAACAGCACGAGCCATGCAAACAAGATCAGGACGGTTTCGAGCCCCCAAAGAAGAGTCGAGGGCAGATCGTAGCCCGTTACCTTTTCGATCCAGAGAATGAAGCTGGAATTGCTGCCATAGCGCAGCACAACATTTACGAAGGTAATCAGCGTCATCAAACCCAGCAGGATCGCGATGAATGTCTCTTCGAGAGAATTGATAAAACGGCCAAACGGCCCGCGGCTGTCGCCATGATGTGACGCGCTCATCCCCTGCCCCTCCCAATGAAGCGTATGGTTATGCAAGGCGCCCCGACCCTCCCCGGACCGGGACGCCTAAATCTTAAGATTTCTGGCTTACAGCGCAGCGTTGATCGCCTGCGCTGCGTCGATGTTTTCTTGGCCAACATCGTCGGTGAACTGCTCCCAAACGGGCTTCATGGCTTCGATCCATGCAGCGCGCTGTTCGGCGTCCAATTCGCGCACAACACCACCGGCGTCGATGACAGCCTGACGGGCTTGTGCGTCAACTTCGCCAACAGCGGCGTTACGCTCAACCGTGACCTCAGTTAGGATCGTCAGAAGCTGATCGCGCACGGCAGGATCAAGGCTGTCCAGGAAATCGACCGATGTCACAACAAGGTAATCTAGCACACCGTGGTTGGTTTCGGTTGTGCCATCCTGCACTTCGAAGAACTTTTGGCCATAAACGTTGGACCATGTGTTTTCCTGACCGTCCACAACGCCGGTTTGCAGCGCGCCATAAACTTCGGAGAACGCCATTGGCTGCGGGCTTGCACCCAGCGCTTCCATCTGCGCGACCAGCACGTCGGATGGCTGCACGCGGAACTTCAGGCCCTCAGCGTCTGTAGGCAGGATCAATGGCACGTTGGCCGAAAACTGCTTCATGCCATTGTGCCAGAATTCCAGACCCTGCAAACCACGACCGGTCATCGAATCTTTCATCGCTTCGCCGGCTTCCGATGTCTGGAATGCGTCAACGGCATCGGTGTTGGTGAACATGAACGGCAAATCGAAAATGCGGAATTGCTTGGTGAAGGCTTCGAATTTTGACAGCGAAGGTGCGGCCATCTGGACGTCGCCTTGCAGCATCGCCTCAAGAACCTGATCATCGTTATAGAGCGTGGAGTTCGGGAAAACTTCCATGCACATGGTGCCGTCCATCTCGGCGTTCACGCGCTCCATCAGCAGTGTGGCTGCGATGCCTTTGGGGTGACGGTCGGTGTTGGTAACGTGGCTGAACTTTACGACGATTTCGCCGTCGTCACAGCCCATCGGGTCGGCCATAGCGGATCCGGCGGCAATGCTTAGTGCGGCAACAGATGCGGCAGCTTTAAAGAATGACATGTATTTCCTCCCTCGGAATCAGTTTGTCAGATCACCCCGCAACGGGGCTGGATGAGATTGCGCGCGGCTTGACCATGCGGCAAGCATTCTTTGAGGGAATAACCGATGACTGGTTTTCACTATATAAATCAAAGACGTGAGAGAATCTTCTGGCATCTGGTCGCACGCCGCAGCGCAGCAAATGGCGGGGTTTCACACATCTGTAATCGCTAACCGTGCGGAAATCCGCACAGTTTGATCGCTCACCATCACCCTTTGCGATAGCTTTCTGCGCGCAACCCGTGACGTGCGAGCTTGTCGTAAAAGGTCTTGCGGGGCAGCTTGAGTGTCTGCGCCGTCTGCGTGACTTGCCCGTCGTTCCGGCGCAATGCCGCGATCAAAAGCGAGCGTTCAACCTGTGCCATCTGTTCAACTAACCCCAGCGCATCATCCCCAACAGCCCCACGAGGTTCGGTGATCCCCATCGCAAACCGCATCGCTGCATTCATCAGGGACCGCGCATTTCCGGGCCAATCCTGCGCAAGCAAATCGCCCAATATATCCGAGGAAATTTCCGGCTCCGGCAGGTTCGCTTGTTCACAGGCAACGCCGACGAAATGACGAAATAGAACTGGAATATCCTCTTTGCGGTCGCGCAGCGGCGTGATGCTAACCCTCAGCAGATCAAGACGATAAAACAGGTCGGCGTTAAACGTGCCACTGTCCACGGCAGATACGATGTCTTGGGTCGTGCCAGAAATAACCCGCGCAGGGGCACCCGATTCCAGCGCATCCATCAGGGCAAATTGCACCGCATGTGCGAGCCCCGTGATCTCGTCCAGATACAAGGTACCTGCCGTCGCATCATCCAATGCAACCTCAAGCGTTTCGGTTGTCAGCGACGCCGCTGAGCGTTTCACGAACGGGCGGCTAGCGGCGGCGGACAGCAGATGAATAACCTCGGCAGCTTTCGGAATGCCCGCGCCGGTTTCTCCCGTGATCAGCACTTCAGCGGCAGCGCGCGCCGCACCGCGCAGGCGGCGGCGCAGCTCTTGGGTTTGCGGCGACGTTCCCACCAGCATCCGCGCCGCAGCATCCCCCTGCTCGACCTGTAGCTTTAGGCGGCGATTTTCCAGAACCAACGCGCGCCCGCGCAACGCCTTTTCTACTAGCCCCAAAAAATCGCTCGGGGCGCAGGGCTTTTCCAAGAATCCAAACGCTCCTTCGGACATGGCGCGCACTGCCATCGGCACATCCGCTTCGCCTGTCAAAAGAATAACAGGCAGATCGGGATCAGCCTCGCGCGCATAGGTCAAAAGGTGAAACCCATCGCGCCCCGGCATCCGGATATCAGTGACAATCACCCCGTCGAAACCCGCAGTGATGTGATCTTTGGCTTCGACAAAGGATGCCGCCAATAGTGGCGAAAGATCAGCCAATTCGAGCGTTTGGCCAAGTGCGGCGCGCACCTCGCTGTCATCATCGACCAGAAGAACCCGTTTACTCATGCAGCTTTGGCCCTTTGTACGCCGTCTAGTTCAACCGTGAAAACGGCCCCACCATCAGGGTGATTGCGGCCCTTGATAACGCCTCCAAAGCTTTGCACCAATCCATAAGAAATCGACAGACCAAGCCCCATGCCCTCGGCTGCGCCAATCTGTTTAGTGGTGTAGAACGGATCAAATATCTTTTCCGGCTCGCTCAGCCCCGGCCCTGTGTCGCGCACCGCCAATTCGACCCGTGCACCCTGTTGGCTGACCTCGATCGTGAGCGACTTTGGGTGACTGCCTTCCATGGCGTCGATCGCATTGCCCACGAGGTTCAGCAAGACTTGCTGCAAGCGGACCTCGCCACCGCGCACCATCACGCGGGCGAGCGGGGCATTCCAGTTCAGGGTCACTTCGGCTTGACGGGCGCGCGCCTCGCTCATCTCAAGGACCATGTCGACGACGGCGCAAATATCCACATCCGACAACGGCTCGCTTTCGTGGCGTGAAAAGGCACGCAGATTGCGAATGATCCGCCCCATCCGGCGGGCCAGATCGGAAATGCGGTTCAGGTTCTGCGCTGCGACCTCGGGCTTGCCGCGCGCCAGAAACCCTTCGGCGTTTTCTGCAAACGACCGGATCGCCATGAGCGGCTGGTTCAATTCGTGGCTAATGCCTGCCGACATCTGTCCAAGCGCGGACAGCTTGCCCGCCTGCACAAGATCGGCCTGCGCCTTTTTCAAACGGGCCTCGGCGTCAACCCGTTCCTGCACTTCACGGCGCAGATCTGCGTTCAGGATCGACAGCTCCGCGGTGCGCAGGGCCACGCGGTCTTCAAGGCGGGCATTTGCCCCTGCCAAGGTGCGCCGCCTTTCCGTGGCCAAAAACAACAGCGCGCCAAAGGTTAGACACAGTGCCGCCGCCACAGCCGCCTGCAAAAACGCCAATTGGCGCGCGGGCGCGACATCCAGCAGCACCTCGCCAGTCATTTCAATCACCGGCAATTCGAGCGTCAGATGCAACGCGCGCGCAGGCACATAAGGCCCGCCAGCGACGCGCCAAATTTCGTGCCCACCGATGAGACGCGGCGTGTAGGCGACAAACGCCGTCACCTGCCCCGCCGGATATTCGGGCGATTGCGCAGCGCGCACTGGGTCGCCGTCACGGGCACGAAAGATTAGCTCGGACCGGTTGGAGACAAAGATCACCCCTGCCTCGTCCGTGAAAAACATCGTCGGGCGATCACCGCGCCACGCAGATTCAACCGCATCAACGTCGGCCACGACCATGACCGCACCCCGCACCGGCCCCGCGGGCGAAAACATCGGCGCGGCAAAGACAAAAGCGCGCCGCGAAGACCTGCCACCAAAACGATCACTGACCAGATGATACACGCCCAATGCGCCATCCATCGCCCGCTCGAAATACGGCGTACCCAAGTGATCCTGCGCCGTCGTGCCCCCTGCTGCCACACGTTCTCGCCCTGCCCCGTCCAGCACAATCACATCCAGCGATCCCGTCCGGTCAGCGGTCTCGCGCAACAAAGCCGTGGCGCGCGCGGGGTCGGCTCCAACCTGCAAGTCCGGATGATCCGCCAGCAACACTGCCAATTCACGATAGCGCTGCAACTGGCTGGTCAAACGGTCCGCCGCCAGCGCCAAATCAGCCCGCCCACGTCGTTCCAATTGATCCAATGCCGCAGAATAGCCAACCCACCAGACGCCGCCCGAAAAGGCCGCGACCAAGGCCAGATAGGCCAGTACCCCAAAGGCGCGATTGCGAAATGATCCCCACATGGCGCAACCTTAGCAAAGCGCCGCTTGCAAAGACCAGAGCCAGTGCGCAATGCTTGCCCCATGAAATCACTGCGCCAATCCCCAACCGATCCCGCCTTTGTGCAAAACCCCTATCCCTTCTATGATCGCGCCCGCGCGGCCGGTGATCTGTTCATGTGGGAAGACTACGGCGTGATCTGCACCTCCAGCCACGCCGCGACCATGTCGATCCTGAAAGACCGCCGGATGGGTCGCGAGGTTCCGCCAGACCTTGCCGCGCCGATCCCACCGCATGTGCAACCGTTCTATGATATCGAAGCGCATTCCATGCTGGAACTTGAACCACCGCGCCACACACGCCTGCGTGGACTGGTGCTGCGCGCCTTTACCTCGCGCCGGATTGCAGCCATGCAACCGGATATCGAAACGCTGTGCCATGACTTGATCGACAAATTCCCCGACGGCCCGTTCGATCTGCTTGATACTTACGCCCGCGTGGTGCCGGTGATCATTATCGCACGCTTGCTGGGCGTGCCCGAAAACCGCTCGAACGATCTTCTGGCCTGGTCCAACGCCATGGTCGCCATGTATCAGGCCAACCGCACCCGCAAGATCGAAGACGCCGCCGTGCAGGCCACGCTGGCTTTCCGCGCGTTCATCACCGGCTATATCGACGAAAAACGCCAAGCCCCCACCGATGATCTCCTAAGCGAGCTGATCGCTGCCGAAGAAGGGGGCGAACACCTGTCCACGGACGAGCTGATCACCACTTGCATCCTGCTGCTGAACGCGGGCCACGAGGCAACGGTGCATACCATGGGCAACGGTGTCAAAACCCTGCTGGAACAACGGATCACAACCATCGACGCAGATGCCGTCGAAGAAGTGTTGCGTTATGATCCGCCGCTGCACATTTTTTCACGCTGGGCACAGACCGACGTCACCCTGCTGGGCCATGACTTCAAACGCGGCGATCAGGTGAACTGCCTGCTTGCATCCGCCAACCGTGATCCGGCACCCTACCCTGACCCTGCGGCGTTCATGCCCGCCCGCAAGGGGCCGCAAATGACAAGCTTTGGCGGCGGTATCCATTTCTGCGTCGGCGCACCGCTGGCCCGTCTGGAACTACTGATCGCGCTGCAAATCCTCTGGGTCCGCTGTCCCGATCTGGCCCTCACCGAGACCCCTGAATATGCAGATGTTTACCACTTCCACGGTCTCGAACGGCTCATGGTCACGCGCTAACGTGCCATTTCTTCTATTCAAAAAGTACTAAAAATTCAACGCTATAACGGCAACGCCACGGTCGATTTGATTTCTTCCATCGACAAAAGTGCAGTGACGTTATGCACCCGTACTTCAGATATCAGCGCCTGATAAAACACATCATAAGCGCGGGCATTTTTGACCCGCACTTTCAGGATATAATCAATGTCCCCCGCAAGCCGGTGCGCTTCTTGGACTTCTGGTCGCGATTGTAAGGCTTTCAAGAACTTGCCCTGCCAGCCAGCATCATGTTCCGACGTGCGGATCAGCACAAAGAAGCAGGCCTCGAACCCGAGCGCCTCGGCGTTGAGAATGACAGTCTGCTGACCGATCACACCCGCCTCTTTCAGCTTGCGTATCCGATTCCATACCGGCGTCTTGGACGAGCCGATCTCGCGGGCAATTTCGTCCAATGACCGACTTGCGTCCGCCTGCAATGCCGCAAGAATTTTCCGGTCCGTCTCATCGATCCGCAATGCCATTCTGTTTTCCTGTCGCCTTTGGAACAGCAGGCCAAGCCCCGCCACACCGCAGAACATACGTTCTTATCAACACAGCGCAATGGTAAATTAGGGGGACAATGTTCTATATTGGGTTGGAAAAGGACGCCCCAATGAACCACTTTCCAATTTTTATCGCCCTTGAAGGTCGCACAGTTGTTCTGTCGGGCGGCGGTGAGGCGGCCCTTGCCAAGCTTCGTCTACTGATGAAGACCACCGCGCGGTTGACTGTGATTGCGCCCCAAGTCGCGCCAGAAATTCATCGCTGGGCGGCACTGGGCAAACTTGACGTGATCCTGCGCGCACAGGTCGAGGGTGACGTTCGCGGTGCCACGCTGTTTTATGCGGCCAACGAAGATGCGATCGAAGATGCGCGCGTGGCGGCCCTTGCGCGCGGCGAAGGCGCGTTAGTCAACATTGTCGATAACCTGCACGACAGCCAGTTCATCACTCCGGCGATCGTTGATCGCGACCCGGTGACCGTGGCGATTGGCACCGAAGGCGCGGCCCCCGTACTGGCGCGTGCAATCAAAGCCGACATCGAGGCGCGCTTGCCCGCGACTCTTGGCCCGCTCGCGCGGATCGCCAAGACATTCCGCAAGGCGGTTGATGTCTTGCCAATGGGTGCCAAGCGACGTGATTTCTGGGCGGAATTCTACTTTAAAACCGGCCCACATGCGATGGCCCAAGCTGGCGCAACGGGTGTAGTCCCTGCGCTGGAGGCGCTGCTTGATGCCCATATCCAAACCCAAACGAAACGTGGCCACATTGATCTGGTGGGCGCAGGCCCCGGTGATCCGGAACTGTTGACGCTTAAAGCGCGACAAGCTTTGGACAAGGCGGATGTGGTGATCCACGACCGGCTTGTGACACCGGAAATCCTTGAACTAGCCCGCCGCGAAGCAGTGATCATTGACGCAGGTAAGGCCGGCTTTGGCACTGCCATGGCGCAGGATGATATCAACGATCTTATCGTTACTCACAGCCTTAAAGGTTTGCATGTGGTGCGCCTTAAAGCGGGCGATCCAACAGTTTTCGGGCGGCTTGATGAAGAACTTGACGCGATCACCGACGCGGGCCTGCCCTATACCATCATTCCCGGGATCACCGCCGCAAGTGCTGCCGTGGCGGGCATCGGCCAAAGCCTCACGAAACGCCAACGCAATTCAAGCGTCCGGTTTCTAACGGGGCATGACACGCGTGGCTTTGCTGATCATGACTGGAAGGCACTGGCCCGCGCCGGCGAGGTTGCCGCGATCTATATGGGCAAGAAAAGCGCGCGCTTTATCCAAGGCCGGCTACTGATGCATGGCGCTGATCCGGCGACGCCCGTGACGGTGATCGAAAACGTCAGCAGGCCTGATCAGGTCACGCTAGCGACGACATTGGGCGCGCTTGAACCCGCCTTGACGCGGGCCAAACTGAACGGCCCTGCCTTGACCCTTTTCGGGCTATCGCCGCGCGCCGCCATGGCGGCAGCACACAGCCTTCCCTTGCAGGAGATCGCACAATGAGCCGCGCATTCATCCCCAAAGTAATCACCGCAAACCGCCTGCTTGAGGGCGACGCGGTATGGCTGACCGAAGATGATCAGTGGACGACCGACATCGCACAGGCTGAACTGATCGAGGACGAGGCCCATGCCACGATCCGGTTGCTTGACGGTGAAGCGCAATCAGGCGTCGTGGTCGGAGTCTATCTGGTCGATGTAAAGGCAGGTGCGGATGGCCCGATCCCGATACATTTTCGCGAAGACTTTCGCACACGCGGCCCGTCAAATTACGCTCACGGCAAGCAAGTAGAGGCTTAATCATGTATCAATACAATGACTTCGACAAAGGTTTCGTTCGCGCCCGCACCGCGCAATTTCGCGCGCAAGTGGAGCGCCGCATCGATGGCTCGCTGACCGAGGACGAGTTCAAGCCACTGCGCCTGATGAACGGTCTATATTTGCAACTCCACGCCTATATGCTGCGCGTCGCCATTCCCTATGGCACATTGAACAGCGCCCAAATGGGCCAATTGGCGATGATCGCCGACAGGTGGGACAAGGGCTATGGTCATTTTACGACCCGCCAGAATATCCAGTATAACTGGCCAATCTTGCGCGATGTGCCTGATATGCTCGACGCGCTGGCCGATGTGGGCATGCACGCGATCCAGACTAGCGGCAACACGATCCGCAACGTAACGGCGGACCATTTTGCAGGCGCTGCGGCGGACGAAATCGAAGACCCGCGTGCGATTGCCGAATTGCTGCGCCAGTGGTCCACGGATCATCCCGAGTTCCAGTTTCTGCCCCGCAAGTTCAAGATTGCCGTGACCGGAAGCGAGAACGATCGCGCCGTGACCCGCGCCCATGACATCGGGCTGCGCATGGTGAAGCGCGATGGTCAGGCCGGTTTCGAGGTCATCGTGGGTGGTGGCCTTGGGCGCACACCGATGGTCGGAAAGGTCATTCGTGATTTCCTACCCAAGGCTGATCTGCTGCCCTATTGCGAAGCGATCGTCAGCATTTACAATCGCTTAGGACGGCGGGACAACAAATACAAAGCCCGTATAAAAATCACCGTTCATGAAAACGGGCTTGAGAAAATCCGCGAACTGGTCGAGGCGCGGTTTGCCGAAATTCGCCCGGCATTCAGCGGTGTGGATCAGGCTGTTTTGGCAGGGATTGAGGCGCAGTTTGCAGCGCCTGCATTCAAGTCGGCCCCGACTGATGGATACGAGGCCGCCCGCCTTGCCAACCCCGCGTTTCGCAGCTGGACCGATACGAACCTCAGCGCGCATAAGGCAGAGGGCTATGCCATCGTCAGCGTGTCGATCAAGAAACATGGCGCAACACCGGGTGATGCAACAAGCGGCCAGATGCGGGTGTTGGCTGATCTGGCGCGCCGCTATGGTCATGATGAATTGCGGATCAGCCACGAGCAGAACGTGATCCTGCCGCATGTGCACAAATCAGACTTGCCGACGGTTTACGCGGCCCTGCGCGCTGTAGATCTGGCGACCGCCAACATCGGGTTGATCAGCGATATCATCGCCTGCCCCGGCATGGATTATTGCGCGCTGGCCACGGCACGCTCCATTCCGATTGCCCAAGAGATTGCGACCCGTTTTGATGAGTTGAAACTGGAACACGAGGTCGGCCCGTTGAAGATCAAGATTAGCGGTTGCATCAATGCATGCGGTCATCACCACGTTGGCCATATCGGAATTTTGGGCCTTGATCGTGCGGGGGTGGAAAACTACCAGATCACCCTTGGCGGTGACGGCACCGAAGACGCGACGATTGGCGAACGTGCCGGACCGGGATTTAGCGCGGATCAGATAATCCCCGCGATCGAACGGCTTGTGCTTGGCTATCTGGACCTGCGTTCGAGCGCGGAGGAGACGTTCTTGCAAACCTACCGCCGCCTTGGTCTCGCTCCGTTCAAGGCGGTACTTTACCCCAGCGAGGTCAAAGCCGATGCCGCTTGATGGAAAAGTCCAAACCCTGAACCGGCGATTTGCCAACCATTCCGCCACGAGCGTAATGGAACATGCGTTGACCAAACTTGGCAACATCGCGTTGGTCAGCTCATTCGGCGCAGAATCGATTGTGTTGTTGCATATGGCGGCAGTGATTGATCGCCGCGTTCCCGTGCTGTTTATCGACACGGAAATGCTGTTCACGCAAACGCTGGTCTATCAGCAAGAGGTGGCCGAGCGGCTGCATCTTGATAATGTCCGCGTGATCCGCGCGTCGCGCGCAGCTGTGTTTGAGAAGGACAACGAGAACCTTTTGCACCTGCATGATCCTGATGCCTGCTGCGCGCTGCGCAAGACCGCGCCGCTCCAAAATGCACTGCGCGGATATGACGGGTGGGTCACAGGGCGCAAACGCTATCAGGGCGGACAACGCGCGAACCTTGATTTCTTTGAGATCGAGCGCCCTGTGGACGCGATGCCGCGGATCAAGGTCAACCCGCTTGCCCATTGGGACACTGGCGATTTACAGGAGTACATTGCCCAGAACCGTCTGCCGCGTCACCCAATGTTGACACAGGGCTATCCGTCAATCGGCTGCGCGCCTTGCACGTCGCGGGTTGGACAAGGCGAAGACCGGCGTGCAGGTCGCTGGCGTGATACCGACAAAGAAGAATGCGGCATTCATTTTGAGGATGGCGTGTTAGTGCGCACCCCCAAGGTCACGGCCTGATCTGCGCGGGCCTTTAAGAGTATTTTTGAACAGAAGAAGTGGGGCGTCGGCCCAGAGGATGAAATGATGAGCGTGATAGTAAGTGATGGCGGATTTGCTAGTGATAATTGGCACGGGGAAATGACGCCATTGGCCGACCTTGCGGCGAACGGGTTGGTGGTCGGGGTTGATCTGCCGTCGCATGGTGATCCAGCTGTTTTGGCCTCTCGCTTGGGCGAAGTGCAGATGATCCGTGTGGATTTTCCATCATTTGCTGACGGGCGCGGGTTTACGATTGCGGCGATGTTGCGCCGGATGGGGTTTACGGGTCGGCTGCGCGCCTGTGGCCATGTGATTGCCGATCAATACACCATGGCGCGGCGCAGCGGATTTGACGAGGTCGAGATCAGTGATGATCTTGCGGTCCGTCAGCCCGAAGATCAGTGGTTGGCGCGCGCAGATCACGGCGCGCATGACTATGGCGCGCGCCTACGCGGATAAGCCACCCCCCTTTTCTTGACCCACATCAACGCCTAAGAAGGAGCGCGGCCATAAAGTGCCGTCAAAGTAATCATGACAGAGCAAAAACCATTGTCCCAAGTAGCTGCACGACCAGTCCCCACCCTGCCCGACGCCCAGACCATTACCGAGGTCAAGCATTATACTGACCGTCTTTTTTCGTTCCGCTGCACGCGGCCTGCGACGTTGCGGTTCCGCTCGGGCGAATTTGTGATGATCGGGTTGATGGGCGATCCGGACCCCAAGTCCGGCAAGATCAAGCCGCTGTTGCGAGCCTATTCGATAGCCTCGCCCAACTGGGACGAGGACCTGGAATTCTATTCGATCAAGGTGCCTGATGGTCCGCTGACCAGCCGTTTACAGCACATCAAGGTAGGCGACGAGATTATCCTGCGCCCCAAGCCGGTGGGCACTTTGGTGCATGATGCGTTGATCCCCGGCAAGCGGATCTGGTTCTTTGCTACCGGAACCGGGTTTGCGCCCTTTGCGTCCCTGCTGCGCGAGCCGCAGACCTATGCGGACTACGACGAGGTGATCATCACCCACACCTGCCGCGAGGCGGGCGAGTTGACTTATGGACGTGATCTGATTGCCGCCCTTAAGGATGATGAATTGCTCAACGAGGTGATTGGTGATGGGTTTTGGAAGAAGATCAAATACTACCCCACCACGACCCGCGAGGAGAGCGCCAAGATGGGGCGGATTACTGATCTGATGCGCTCAGGCGAGGCGTTTACCGAATTGGATGTTGCGCCGCTTTGCCCCGAGACAGACCGCGCGATGATTTGCGGCAATCTGGCGTTCAACATCGAGCTGAAAGCGATGCTTGAAGAGTATGGCCTTGAGGAAGGGGCTAATTCTAAGCCAGCGCAGTATGTGGTAGAAAAAGCGTTTCTTGATTAAAAAACCGTAGGTTGAGATACAAAAAGGGCCGCTCAATTGAGCGGCCCTTTTCGCTTGTCGTGGCCTTGGGCTTACATGCCTAGAGCTTCTTTTATGGCTGCAAGAACGTCAGGCAACTTGGACGGATCAGATGCAATTTCGGCAATCTGGCCCATCAGCTGGGTCTTGGCGATAGCACCAAGATCGGAGCCTTGAACCATTTCCAGAACCTGCGCAGCGTCAAACCCTTCAGGTGTCAGCAGCGATGCCAAATCGGGTGCAGCAGCAGCTTCGGCGGTGGCGGCAGCTTCGGCAGCAGCAGCTTCTTCAGCAGCGGCAGTGGCAGCAGCTTCTTCAGCAGCGGCAGTGGCAGCAGCTTCTTCAGCAGCGGCAGTGG
>CALAGN010000043.1 GCA_937891785.1 uncultured Octadecabacter sp. | reverse complement strand
ATTTGGCGATGGCGTCTTCCAGTGCTTCAACGCAAAAGCTGGCGTCCAGCGTGTTTGACAGCCGCCAGGACAGCCCTTTGCGCGTTGCCCAATCCATGATTGCGACCAAATACAGGAACCCTTTCTTCACTGGAATGTAGGTGATGTCGCTGCACCAAACCTGATTGGGCCGCGTAATCGGCAGCTTTCGCAGTAAATATGGCCAGATCTTATGCTGCGGATGCGTCTTGCTGGTATTTGGACCCTTGTAGATGGCCTGCAAGCCCATGATGCCCATCAGGCGACGCAGGCGGTGGCGTCCTGCCCAGAACCCTGATTGAGGTAAGTAGGCGGCGATCTGACGGCTGCCAAAGAACGGATACTTCGTAAATATTCGATCAATTTTGTGCATCAGATCAATCGTGGCTTGATCGAGGCCTACCGGCGTCTAGTAGGTCGAGGATCGGCTGATCTGATGCAACTTGCATTGGCGCGTAAGGCTCAAACCGGTGTTTTCTTTACGGATCATCTCGCGGCGTTCAGACGGGCTCATCGCTTCAGCCCTTGTGACAAAAAATCATTTTCGACCGCCAACTGGCCGATCTTGGCGTGAAGCTCTTTGATCTCGCCGTCCTTGTTCTCAGCTTTCTTAACCTTGTCAGAGAAAACACCTGCCATGCCTTCGATCGCTTGCCGTTTCCACGTGCTCACCTGCGTTGGGTGGAGCTGACGCTTGGCCGCGATCTCTTGAACCGTCTTGTCACCGCGCAGCGCCTCAAGCGCAACAGCAGCCTTAAACTGGTCTGAAAAGTTCCGTCGTTTTGGCATTCTCGTATCCATTCAGTCATGTTGGATACATCTTAGAACACTGTCCAATCTTGCCGGACCACTTCACAAAACGGCAGAAAACCTGCTTCCAGCGAGTAAACGAGGTCGACTTAAACGACGGCCACACAGCGTAATGTGCGCAGTTGGACTTTAAAATTAAAGTGTCCCCAATCCGGATTTCTTCCTGTTTAATTACATACGATTACATTACTTTATCTATCGAAATTATCTGGTTAACGACTTTGGGGCGACAAATTGTCCATCCGTTCACTTGAAACATGAGAGTGAAGCCCTAGCCTATCCAAACGGAAGCATAAGGAAAGTTCCATGGAAATCATCTCGATCGGTCAATATGACCTTATCTATAACGCGTTCTCGTTCACGTTTGCCGCAATGATGGCGGCGACACTGTTTTTCTGGTTCGGCCGCTCGCAAGTGTCAGACGCATACAAGACTGCGATGACGGTGACAGGCCTGGTCACATTTATCGCCGCCTACCACTATCTGCGGATCTCGCAAAGTTGGGTTGAGTCCTACACAGTGATGAACAACACGGTTACCGCATCAGGGATCGGCTTCAACGATGCGTACCGTTATGTTGACTGGTTCCTGACCGTCCCACTGTTGCTGGTCGAATTGATCCTCGTCATGGGTCTGAGCCGGCAAGAAACCACGTCAAAGGCCATCCGGCTTGGCCTGCTGGCCGCACTGATGGTCGGGTTGGGCTACCCCGGCGAGATTGCCGATGCGGCGTCCGGGCGTTGGCTGTGGGGCGTGCTGGCGATGATCCCGTTCCTGTGGATTGTCTATGAGCTGTTCGTCGGCCTCAGCCGGTCGGTCGCACAGCAACCAGACAGTGCGCGCGGACTTGTCAAAGCGGCAATCTGGGTGACCGTTTTGTCGTGGTCGTTCTATCCGGTGGTGTTCTTTGCCGGGGCGGTCGGGCTTGAAGGTACAACGGCGCTGACCGTAGTGCAGGTGGGCTACACCATTGCCGATCTGGTTGCAAAAGCCGCCTTTGGCGTGCTGATCTTCATGATCGCGGTGCGCAAGTCTGAATGGGAAATGGGTCGCGTCAAAACAGCCTGAGCGTTGAAAAACTTGTCCGGTGGCGGCGTCGTCGCCACCGGAAACCTTGGCACAGTCCAACTCATCAAAGCGATCCCCAGACACGCACTTTGCCCCCATCAGACCTGACATCACGGCACGACTGGAAGCAGTGAGCCATAACATGTTGCGTGTCGCTGCAGGTGAAGGCGATTCGCAGTCGCGCGTGTCCCAGGCAGTTGCCCATCACGTGGCCACCACTGGATTGCGGGTTCGCAGTCAGATTGCGCTGCATGCCGCCGATTGCTTGGGCGTCAATACCCAGTCAGCACTGGCAATGGCCACCTGCTGCGAACTTTTACACACCGCATCTTTGATCCTCGACGACCTGCAAGACCGCGATCAGCTACGCCGGGGTACGCAAGCCGTGTGGAGCATGTTTGGCGATGAAGTCGTTTTGTGTGCGGGCGATCTTTTGCTGTCTTCGGCCTATGCGGCGCTCGCAGACGTAACGAACATTGCAGCAATGCAGCACCTCGTCGCCCAGACACACGCGGCAGTCGCACAAACCATTCGCGGGCAAGCGTTCCCTGCCTTGCCATCCCACTCCGATTTTGATCGTCTTGCGGCTTATCAGGCGATGGCAGCCGCGAAATTCGGACCACTGCTGCGCCTGCCTTTCGGTTTGGTTTTTAGTTACAGCAACCGACCCGACCTGGTGGCAACCTCAGCCTTTGCCGTTGGTGCGTTCGCGGTCGCCTATCAGATCGCCGATGATCTGGCCGACATTGAGGCCGACGCGCGCACTCCGCTCGGCACCGCTGCGCACATCGTGATTGTGTTGGAAGCTCTGGGTGGCACTGACCGCACAACGGCGCAGGCACAAGCGGTTTTGATGGCACACACCAGACCAGCCGAAGCGTTGGCCATAGCCGCCGCCTTGCCCCAAGGGACAGCCGCGATCCTGCCTGACCTGGCCGCACGCATCACCCTTAAACTGGATGGACATCGATAATGCCCCGCGATTTACGGGCCGAGGCAGCTGCGGCCGCAATTGTTGTGAGCGGCGGGTTTGGTGGATTGGCTGCGGCGCCTGCGCCTGCGCCTGCGGCTATCACGTCACGATCACCGACCGCTGTGCGCGACTGGGTGCCCGGGCGCAGGTGTTCGAACGTGATGGATTTCGCCATGACGCTGGGCCCACTGTGATCACCACCCCGTTTCCGTTTGAAGATCTATTTGCCCTTTTTAGCAAGAAGATGTCGGACTATGTGACGCTGGTAACACCGGACCCTTGGTACCACTTTCATTTTTCCGATGGTGCAACGCTGCATTATGGCCCGCCCCACGAACGGACCGAGGCTGAAATTGCCCACTTTAACCCCACAGATGTGGCCGGGTTCCGCAGGTTGATCGCGCACTCCAATGCGATTTATGACGTAGCTTTAACCAAACAGTCTAACTGGCCGTTTCACAGCCATTGGTTCATGATCCAGCAAATCCCGATCTGCTTCGCCTGAAAAGCTATGAAAGCGTGTGGGAAATGGTCAGCCGCCACTTGGCCGACGACCGCTTGCGTCAGGCGTTTGCCGTGCAGCCGCTGCTGGTTGGGTCGGCGATCTGCGCGTCATGCCCCAGCCCGGCGATTTTTATGGCGGCTGGGTCACGCCCAATCTGGACGTGCAGATCAAGGGCGCGCCGGGGACAAAGCATTGGGAGGGCGTTTTGCATAGAAGCGGCTGCAATCATGGGATTCCCAAATTCCGTGGGCCGTTCTTCACACTATGGATGGCACATCGCACCCCTTCCCCCGCCGAAACCGCAGCACCAAAGCCGAAGTATCGGGTTGCGAATTTGTCTGACTACTACCGCGCCCTCGTGTCGCGCGGGGAGGTCACGCTCTGGATCGACGAGGCGTTGCCCAATCAGCCGCAGAGCGGAGATGCCTTCGTCGAGGATCTCACGGTGCAGCCGGAAGCCACAGTCGGTTTTTCACGGATCGGGTGATGGACGGCGCGTTGGGCGGCCACATCCTTTGCGCAGGTCGGTGCGGCCACCGCCCGACGTCGGGCGGTGGTGAGTGACCGATCGGTGGTGATCAAGAAGCCAAAAGCGCCAAGGCGGAGTCCAACGCTGTCATGGATGCGGCATGATCCCCCGCTTCGTGTGCGGCCTTGCCGATTTAATACAACTTGACGGTGGCCGACTTGGTTGCATCATCCACCGTAGTTGTCTGAAGCGCTGCCTCAAATTACCCCATCAGGACGGGGCAATTGCCTGCGAAAACGGGGGCAGCCATTGCGAACGTGAGCGCAAGCGCAAGCGCAAGTGTGGTTTTTTTCATCTGAACCTCCAGAAATCGAACGTGCAAAAAGTTGCGCAAACAGCAGTTAGGGGCTGTTGACGTTCGCCTTGTGTGAATGAGGGTTGCGCCGATTGAGATGAAGGCTTTGAAACTCTGGTCG
>CALAGN010000042.1 GCA_937891785.1 uncultured Octadecabacter sp. | reverse complement strand
ATCTAACGCGATCAAACCGGCAGTTTCGCCATCCGCAAATAGGGAAATTTCTTATCAATGGACCCGTATTTCGCAATCGCATCTGCATCCGATACCGACGTTGGCACAACAACATCCTGACCAACCTGCCAGTTTGCTGGGGTTGCGACATTTTCGCGTACTGCCGTCTGCAAACCGTCCAAGGCGCGCAGCACCTCGGCAAAGTTGCGGCCCACGTTCATCGGATAGGTCATCGACAGCTTAAGCTGCTTGTCGGGCCCGACGATAAAAACCGCACGCACGGTTGCGCTATCGGCAGGCGTGCGACCATCAGGCATATATGCCTCGGCTGGCAACATATCGAATGCCTTGGCGACCTTCAGGTCTTGGTCAGCGATGATCGGGAAACCGGCCTTTGCGCCAGCAAAGGATTCAATATCTCCCTTCCATTTCTTGTGCTCTTCAACACTATCTACGGAAATCCCCATGACTTTGGTGCCGCGTGCTTCCCATTCGTCCGCCAATTGCGCAACCGCGCCAAATTCAGTGGTGCAAACAGGAGTGAAATCCTTGGGGTGGGAAAACAGGATAGCCCAGCTATCGCCAATCCAGTTGTGCAGATCAAACGTGCCTTGGTCCGTTTCAACGCTCAGGTTCGGGATTGTATCATTGATGCGCAAGCTCATGTCGCTGCTCCTTTGGACAATGTCGCGGCCACTCGTTTCGGCCACCTTCCCAGCCTATATAAGGTCGAAAGACGCACACTACTACCACCGCTTGCACCCGATTTAGCTGAGTGACAGTGTGTCGCGAATTCCATCGGAGAAACTGCATGATCGACAATCGCAAATTCTATATCAACGGCGTATGGGTGAACCCTGCCAAGTCCAATGACTTTGACGTCATCAACCCGTCCAACGAAGAAGTCTGCGCGACGATTTCGCTGGGCGATCAAGCCGATACAGACGCCGCCGTCGCTGCTGCGCGCGCTGCATTTGATGGCTGGTCCCGGACACCCAAGGACGAACGAATCGCGCTGATTAAACGCCTGCTCGAGGTTTACAACGAACGTCAGGAAGAAATGGCGCAGGCCATGTCGATGGAAATGGGCGCGCCAATCTCGATGAGCCGCACCAGCCAGGTCGGTGCTGGCAGCTGGCACCTTGAAGGGTTCCTCAAAGCATTTGATAAATTCGAATTCGAGCGTGATTTCACCGCTACCGAAAAGACCTTGCTGGAACCTATCGGCGTTTGCGCGCTCATTACGCCATGGAACTGGCCGATGAACCAGATCGTCCTCAAGGCAATCCCTGCGATGGCCGTGGGATGCACCGTGATCCTGAAGCCATCTGAAATTGCGCCCCTGTCCGGCCTGCTGTTCGCTGACTTCTGCGCTCAGGCCGGTTTCCCCAAAGGCGTGTTCAACGTGGTGAACGGTGACGGCATGGGTGTCGGCACGCAGCTTTCGACCCACCCAGACGTTGATATGGTCAGCTTTACCGGATCGTCGCGCGCGGGCATCGCGATTTCCAAGGCTGCAGCTGACACACTGAAACGCGTCAGCCTTGAATTGGGCGGCAAAGGCGCGAACATCTTGTTTGCCGATGCGGGCGAAAAAGCGATGAAATACAGCGCCGACCGCTGCTTTAGAAACTCGGGCCAATCATGCAACGCGCCGACCCGATTACTGGTCGAACGTTCGGTCTATGACCGCGCCGTAGAAGTCGTCAGTGAAGTCGCCAAGAACACGCACGTTGGCCCCGCCAGCGACGAGGGTCAGCACATCGGACCGGTGGTGTCCGAAGCGCAATACAACAAGATCCAAGGTCTGATCGAGATCGGCATTGGCGAAGCACGCCTGACCGCAGGCGGCCTTGGTCGCCCCGACGGGTTGAACCGTGGCTTTTACATTAAGCCCACAGTCTTTGCGGACGTGAATAACCAGATGACCATCGCCCGTGAGGAAATTTTTGGCCCCGTTCTGTCGGTGATCCCGTTCGACACCGAAGAAGAGGCCATCGCGATTGCGAACGACACACCTTATGGTCTGACCAACTATATCCAGACGCCCAACGACGAAAAACGCCGCCGTGTGGCGCGCCGCTTGCGCTCGGGCATGGTGGAGACCAACGGTCAGGGCTTTGCCCAAGGTTCGCCGTTTGGTGGCTACAAGCAGTCGGGCAATGGACGCGAAGGCGGTGCTTTCGGTCTTGAAGACTTCCTTGAAGTGAAGGCCGTGAGCGGCTGGAACCCCAAGTAATCCAATGATGCCATAAAGCAGAGGGCGTAGTGGAAACGCTGCGCCCTTTTTCGTGGGCGGTTCAGAACGGCGCTTTGGCTGTAATCCGCGTGCCCTTGCCCCCATCGGGATGCCGGAATTGCAGCGTTTCCGAATGCAGCATCATCCGTTCAAATTCGCTCGCTTCGCCCGTCGCATAAAATGGATCGCCCAAAATTGGGTGGCCCAGCGACAGCATATGCACCCGCAATTGGTGCGACCGCCCGGTTTTCGGCATCAACCGCACGCGGCTTTCCCCGTCGCCACTGCGCACCACACGCCAGTCTGTCTGCGCAGATTTGCCAGTTTCATGGCAGACCATTTGCAATGGGCGGTTCGGCCAATCGACGATCAGAGGCAGGTCAACCGTGCCAGTTTTTTCCGTCATCTCGCCCCAAACGCGGGCAACATAAGTTTTCTTGGTATGGCGCTTTTCGAATTGCAGCCCGAGATGGCGTTGAGCATAGGGCGTGGCCGCAAAAATCATCACGCCTGACGTATCGCGATCCAACCGATGCACCAACAAAGCCGTCGGAAACGCCGCCTGCACCCGCGTCAGCAAACAATCCGCAAGATGTTCGCCTTTGCCCGGCACCGACAAAAGACCCGCAGGTTTATCGACCAGAATAACCTCGTGGTCTTCGTGCAGAACGACCAGCGGATCGTGTGGCGGATTGTAGTCACTGCTGATCATCGTGCGCGCCGAAAGACCGACAGAAGATAGATGGCAACCGCTGCCCAGATCATCGGGAACGCAACGGCGCGGGCCTGCCCAAAGGGTTCGTCGAACAGAAACACCGCGACCAAAAAGATCATCGTCGGCGCGATATATTGCAGGATCGCAATGGTCGTCAGGCGCAGTCGTTTGGCCCCGTTGGCATACAGCAGCAACGGGACCGCCGTGACCACACCGCAGCCCAACAACAACCACATATCTGACGCACCTAGGCTGAAATGGCTCGCACCCGTGCTTTGCAGCCACCCCCAATAGGCAAGGGCCGGAAACAGCAAAATCAGCACTTCCAATAGAAACCCCTGATTTGGGCCGATTGGCAGCGCTTTTTTGCACAGCGCATAAAGCCCCCATGTGAGCGTCAACGCCAGCGCGACAATGGGCAACCCGCCACGATCAAACGTCAGCACCGCAACGGCACAGGCGGCCAGGGCAATAGCGACCAACTGCAAACGACTTAAGCGCTCGCCCAGGAAAACAGCGCCCAAGAACATGCTGAACAGCGGGTTGATATAATAACCCAGCGCGGCCTCAAGCGCCTGCCCGCTACCGATCGCCCAAACATAAATGCCCCAGTTCACGGAAATCAGCCCCGCTGTCAGGCAGCCCAAAAGGATCGTACGCGGAGATGCCAACGCGGCACGAATATCCGCAGTACGCCCCAAGACAATCAAAACAGCGGCCGCAATCGGCACGGACCAAATCACCCGATGCGCGACAACTTCGGCGGGCGGAATATGCGCCAACAGCTTCATGAAAATCGGCAGGAACCCCCACAGCACATAGGCCGAAATGGCAAAGACCAGTCCAGCGTTGCTGTCGCCACCTTGTACGGGCGTAGAGGGGTTTGGATGTTTCACGCCCCCTCCTAGCAGCGGCAACGCAGGTTTCAACCCACCTTACACCTTCACCCGCTCGGATTTTGGATCATACATCGGTTTCAAAGATGCTTCGGCCTTCACCCGTGTGCCCATCACGTCAATCTCGTAACTGCTCGCCAGCACCTCCGCCGCCGTTTCACCCTTGCACGGCACATAGCCCAGACCAATCGCACCGCCCAAGTGATGCCCGTAGGCGCCCGATGACAGATAGCCGACAATCTGCCCGTCCCGCACAATCGGCTCGTTATGATAGAGCAGCGGCTCAGGGTCGGTCAGACGGAACTGCACCATCCGCGCGTTCAACCCTTCAGCCTTTTTGCGCAACACCGCATCGCGACCAATGAACGCAGGTTTGTCGGTTTTCACCGCGAACCCCAGCCCCGCCTCGAGCACATGATCCTCGGACGTGATGTCATGGCCGAAATGGCGAAAGCCTTTTTCAATGCGGCAGGTATCCATCATATGCATACCGCAAAGTTTCGCCCCAAAATCCTGCCCCGCCCCGTGCAAGACCTCTAACACGTGGCCCGCCATATCGGCGCTTACATAGATCTCCCAGCCAAGTTCACCCACATAAGTTACGCGGTGCACACGGGCGTGGCCCATGCCGATGTCAATCTCTTGCGCGGTGCCGAACGGGTTCACATCATTTGTGAAATCGGCGGGCGAGACCGCTTGCAACAACTTGCGCGCATTCGGTCCCATGACAGCCAACACACCTTCTCCGGCGGTCACATCCGTGATCACTACGTTGAAATCGCCGACATTGCGCCGCATCCACGTTTCGTCCGCAAGGCGCGTCGCCGCTGGCGTGACCACCAGATACGCAACCTCGCTTAGGCGCGTGACAGTCACATCCGCCTCGATCCCTGCGCGCGAATTCAAGAACTGCGTGTAGACGATTTTGCCCACGGGCACGTCATATTCGCCACCACCGATGTAATTTAAAAACGCCGTCGCATCGCGGCCTTCAACACGGATTTTGCCAAACGACGACATGTCATAGATGCCGGCATTCTCACGCACCGCGCGGTGTTCCGCGGCAACATTTTCAAAGAAATTCTGGCGCTTCCAGCTATAGGCGTAAACTGGGTCCTGATCCGGGTTGGCAAACCAGTTCGCCCGTTCCCAGCCCGCCAGTTCACCCATCACAGCACCCTGTTCCAGCAGTTGCTGATGAAACGGCGTGCGCCGGACACCGCGCGCCGTGGCCTTTTGCCGATACGGATAATGATCCGCATAAAGCAGGCCCAAAGTCTCCTTGGATCGTTCAAACAGATAGGTTTTGTTGCCCTGGAACGGCTGCATCCTGCTGATATCTACATCGCCCAGATCGAACGGCTTTTCACCCGCGTCCATCCACTGTGCCAGCGCCATGCCCGCACCACCCGCCGATTGAATCCCGATGGAATTGAAACCCGCAGCAACCCAGACGTTATCCATCTCGGGACAAAGCCCAAGGTGATAGGCATCGTCGGGCGTAAAGGATTCCGGCCCGTTAAAGAACGTGTGTATCCCCGCCTCGGCCAGCATCGGCATCCGACTCACGGCATGTTCAAGGATCGGTTCAAAGTGGTCGAAGTCCTCGGGCAGTTGATCAAATTCGAAATCGGGCGAGATTCCTTCCATCCCCCAAGGTTTCGCATTGGGTTCAAACGCCCCTAGCAAAATCTTGCCGGCGTCCTCTTTGTAGTAGGCACATTCATCGGGCACGCGCAGCACAGGCATCTGCGTCAGTCCGGCAATCGCTTCAGTCACAATATAGAAGTGCTCGCAAGCATGCAGCGGTACGTTGGTCTGCAACATCTGCCCCACGTCATGGCCCCACATCCCCGCGCAGTTCACCACATGATCGCAGGCAATATGGCCACTTTCGCCACCGCTTTCCCAATCAACCCCCGTGATGCGCCGCCCTTCGCGGGTCACTCCTGTCGCCTTGGTACGCTCTGCCACGACTGCCCCGTTCTGGCGCGCGCCCTTGGCCAGCGCCAGCGCGATATTGGAGGGATCACCCTGCCCATCTTTGTCGAGGAACACGCCCGCCGTGACACCGTCAATGTTCAGATGCGGATACATCTTCTTGACCTCGCCTGGTGAAATCTCATCGACATCCACACCAAACGCGCGCGCCATAGCTGCGGACCGAAAAATCTCCTCGCGGCGTTCATCGGTCAGCGCGACCGTGATTGACCCGCAGCGCTTGAACCCAGTTGCAACGCCCGTTTCGGCCTCAAGATTCCCATATAATTCCTGTGAATACTTCGCCAGCTTCGTCATATTTGCCGTCGCGCGTAGCTGCGCAATCAGCCCCGCTGCGTGCCACGTCGTGCCGCTGGTCAGCTGCTTTCGCTCAAGTAGCACGATGTCCTTCCAGCCCTGTTTGGCCAGATGATAGGCAACGGAACAGCCAATAACGCCACCGCCAATGATGACAACGCGGGCTTTGGTAGGAAGGGTCATGCGCGTATCCTCTCATTTGTTGGATCCCACAACGGCGCATCTTCCTGCACCACAGCGCGGCTGACTTTGCCAAAGATAGTGATCTGCAGTTCCGTCCCTGCCACGGCCAAATCGGCCCGCACCATGCCCAGCGCGATCGACGCGCCGATGCGGTGCCCATATGCGCCCGACGTCGTTTCGCCGACCACTTCGCCACCATGCGACAGGGTCGACATATAGGGCGCGTCGCAGTCACCAGCATCAACGATCAAGGTCACAAACCGCTTGGCCGCGCCACGCTGTTTCTCCGACTGGATCGCCGCCTTCCCGGGGAAGTCCTGCGGCTTGTCCAGCTTGATAAACCGCTCAAGCCCGCCTTCGAGCATCGAATAGTCAGTAGATAGATCACCCTTCCAAGCCCGATACCCTTTTTCGATCCGCAATGAATTCAAGGCGTACATCCCGAACGGTTTTAGCCCGTGCGGCGCGCCTGCGGTCAGCACGGCGTCATAAACCTTTGCCGTATCCGCAACCGGCGTATGGATTTCCCAGCCAAGCTCGCCTGCAAAGGACACACGCACCAACTGCACCCATGTCCCGTCAATTTGCGCGGATTGGTGGGTCAGCCAGCCCGTGCTCAGGTCGGCATCGCAACAGGCAGCCAGCACATCACGCGCCTTTGGTCCCGTAAGAATCTGGCAAGAAAAGTCGCGTGTTACATCGGACATCGTAAACGCCACATCCGCTGGTATCCGGTCGCGCAGCACCTCAAAATCATGCCATTGTGCGGTGGCTGCTGTGATCAGAAAGAAGAAATCGTCGGCCAATCGCATCGCCGACATTTCCGTCAGAATCCGCCCGCGATCATCGGCGAAATACAGCAGGCCAATGCGCCCGACTTTGGGAATACCGCCGGTGCAATTGGAGCGCAGAAACTCTGCTGCCCCGTCACCCTGCAAGCGGTAACGCGAGAACCCGGGCAAATCGAGAATCCCAGCAGCATCACGCACCGCTTCGCATTCTTCACGTACGCGGTCTTCCCATGGGCCCTTGCGAGTCCATGTATGCGTGGCTTCCTCGGACGTATCATCGCCCGCCTGCGCATACCAGTTTGCGCGCTCCCAACCGTTGTAGGCGCCCATCACGCCGCCTTGGGCAGTCACACGGTCATGCACCGGCGACAGTTTTTTGTCGCGCGCCGCCGGCCATTCGTGCTGTGGGAAATGCATGGCGTATTCGTGGCCATAAACCTCGCGCGCCTTTTGATCGCAATAGTCCTGATCGGTGTAATCCGTGAAGCGGCGCGGATCACATGCCCACATGTCCCACTCGGTCTGGCCTTCGGTGATCCATTCCGCCATGACTTTGCCTGCACCACCTCCCTGGGTGATGCCAAAGGTAAACACGCAGGCCTCGTAGGCGTTGGGTACACCGGGCATCGGGCCCATCAGCGGCAGGCCATCTGGCGCATAAGGTATGGGGCCGTTAATCACGCGACCAACACCGGCTGTGCCCAGCAGTGGCACACGCGCCATCGCGTCCTCGATATACCATTCCAGCCGCTCAAGATCGTCGGGATAAAGCTGGAAACTGAAATCTTCGGGCATCGGATCATCGGGGGTGACCCAGTGCGCCTTGCAGTTGCGTTCGTATGGGCCAAGGTTCAGCCCGTTCTTATCCTGACGCAGATAATACGAGCTATCCACATCGCGCAGCAGTGGCACCTTGCGGTTATTTTCCTTGGTCCACGCGGCCAGTTCGGGGATTTCTTCAGTCAGAAAATACTGATGGCTCATCACCGTCATCGGCACGGTGCGACCCCCATAAGGCTTGAACCATTCGCCAACGCGCTGCGCATAGTATCCGGCGGCATTCACCACCTTTTCGCAGCGGATATCGCCCTTGCCAGTATGCACGATCCATTCATCACCATCGCGGGTCACACCCGTCGCAGGGCAGAACCGTTCGATCCGCGCGCCCAGATTGCGGGCCCCTTTGGCCAAAGCTTGGGTCAGTTGCGCAGGGTCGATATCACCGTCATCAGGATCCCACAGACCGCCCGCCAAATCATGGGTTTCAAGGAAGGGATAGGCGTCTTTCATATCGGCAATCGACATCATCTCGACATCCAAGCCCTGATAGCGCGCCATGGATCGCGCACGTTCAAACTCCATCATCCGGTTCTTGTCATGGGCCAGCCGGACCGATCCGGTGACGTGATAATTCATCGGATAATCAACCGCGTCAGCAAGGCCCGCATAAAGACCTAGCGAATAACGCTGCATGTTCATCACGGCCCATGACGTCGAAAAGCTGGGACAGTTGCCCGCCGCGTGCCACGTGGACCCTGCCGTCAGCTCGTTCTTCTCAAGCAGGACACAATCGGTCCAGCCAGCCAGCGCCAGATGATACAGCGTCGACGTGCCGACGACACCGCCGCCAATGATGACCACGCGGGCCGTTGTTGGGAAATCAGCCATTTTCTTGCTCCTCTTGCGGGACTCTGTCCGTGATGTCGTAGTAGTCGCCTTTGTCGGCGGTAAAGATGTGGCGCTCCAGATGAAGTCCGGTCGGACCATCCAGCGCGCCAAGGGCGACGCCCGTGTCTGGTTCGTCGCGGCCCTTCCAGAACAGAAAACTGCCACATGTCGGACAGAACCCACGCTTGGCCGCAGCACTGGCGCTATACCAACGCACATCACCATTGATCGTCAGGTCATCATCCATGACTTGTACCGCCGCCCAATAGTGGCCCGATTGCTTGCGGCACTGGCTACAGTGACAGGCGGCAGGATCACGCGCCGGGCCTTTCGCTAAGAATGTAACCGCGCCACACAGGCATGATCCGTTCAACATCACTGTTTCTCTCAATAAATTGGCGGGGCGATGACCCAGACCGCCACGCAAGGCGCGTCATAAGGGTTCATCCAGCGAAAAGGTTCGCCGCGCACACGAAAGCTGTCGCCCGCGTGCAGGTTGTGGGTGTGGCCATTGATCCAAAGATCCAAACGACCGCTAATCACATAGCCGACCTCTTGGGTGGCGCGGCGCACGGGGATCTTGATTTGCGAGTGCGGTGCAAAGGTCGAGTGCACCATTTCAAAGTCATCCGTCAGGTCTGGCGACAGGAGTTCTTCGACCAATCCATCCGCGCGCGAACCGATCGGGCGACGAGTGTTACGACGCACGATGTAACCTTGTTCATCTTCCGGACCGGCGGCGCGAAACAGGCTGCTGACCGAAACATCTAGCGCTGCTGCGATCTGGCGTAGATCGGTAATCGAGGGCTCTGAGAGGTCACGCTCGACCTGACTCATCCATCCCACAGACCGGCCAAGCTGATCTGCCAGCGCCACCAAAGTCAGCCCGCGCGCACGCCGCAGGGCGCGCAAGTCAGCGCCAAGGGTGGTTTCGTCAGGAGGTGTAGCGTGAATCATTTGGTTGCCGTGAAATTACTGTCCAGAATTTCACACTGCCATGATTCCATGAAATCACAAAGCAGAATTTCACAAGTGGCCGAAGGTATCTTTCAAGATCGCCGCCAACGCCTCTGCGTCGGCTTGGGTAAAGGCATTGGGTTGGTCACTGTCGATATCAAAGACTGCAATCACTTCACCAGCGCCGTTGAAAACCGGCAGCACCAGTTCAGACCGCGTGGAGCTGGCACAGGCGATGTGGCCGGGGAAGGCATCAACATCCGCCACAAGCTGCACCTGCCCCGTGCGCGCGGCCGCACCGCAAACGCCGCGCGAAAACGGGATTTGCAGGCAACCGTGCCCACCCTGATACGGCCCGATTTTCATCGCTTGGGGATCCGTGACGCGATAAAACCCTGTCCAGTCAAAACGCAGATCGCTGTGGTGCACTTCGCAGGTGACTGTGGCCATGAGAGCAATTGGATCGTCCTCACCCTTTGTCAGGCTGGCGATAGTTTTGGCGAGCGTTAGGTAATCAGGCATGATTTGTGACTTTTGGCTGGTGCGGATGTGAGTATTTTAGAACAGAAGAATGCCGAGGCTCAATGGCGGATGCGGCGCGTGAACTGACTCCGCTCACGGCGCCACGTCGGGAACTTCCACTTCGACTTTTCTACCTCTAGAGTCGCAAGAAAAAGGGGCACCATGCGCAATTTTCAACGACCCGGACGATCCGCCGTTTTTGCCAGCAATGGCATGTGTGCAACCTCGCATCCGCTTGCGGCCAAGGTCGCCGTGCAAATACTTGAGGCGGGCGGTAACGCTGCCGATGCGGCGATTGCCGGTGCTGTGTTGCTTGGCATTTGCGAACCGCAATCAACCGGCATCGGCGGAGACTGCTTTGTGCTTGTCTCGCCGCCTGACAGTGACGAGATCATAGCGCTGAACGGGTCAGGGCGCGCACCTGTCGGATACGATGCAGCGGCCATGCGCGCGGCAGGTCACACGACAGTGCCGTTACATGATGTGGCCGCAGTCACCCTGCCGGGTGCTGTCGACGCGATCTGTCGGCTATCCAAAGACTGGGGCCGTGCGGGTTTGGCCACATGCCTTGCCCCTGCGATCCATTATGCCCAGTCGGGTGTGCCGATCGCCCCGCGCGTGGCGCGCGACTACGCCTATGAACACGGCGTGCTGCAAGGCGCGGCGCGGCAGGATTATCTATGGGACGATCAGCCACCTCGCGTTGGTCAGATATTTCGCGCGCCAAGGCAGGCCGAGGTTTTGCGCCGTGTCGTGCGCGAGGGTCGGCGCGGGTTTTACGAAGGCGAAGTGGCACAAGACATGGTCGAGTCGCTGCGCGCAATGGGCGGCACCCATACGTTGGATGATTTCGCCAATGTCGCCTGCGATTACGCCACGCCTGTCAGCGGCAGTTATCGCGGGCTTGATCTGGTCGAACATCCGCCAAACGGCCAGGGGGCTACGGCGATCCTGATCCTGAATATTCTATCGCATTTCGATCTGGCAGGGATGGACCCCTTGGGCGCGCAGCGTGTGCATATCGAAGCCGAGGCATCGAAGCTCGCCTATGATGCCCGCAATCGTTTCATTGCTGACCCCGATCACACCCCGCGACTGGATCACATGCTCTCGATGGACACGGCCAAGTCCCTGGCGGCGCTGATTGACCCCAAACGCGCATTGGTGGCCGGGCTGAAAGGGGCCGAAGCCGTGCACAAAGATACCGTCTATATCACCGTCGTTGACGGCGATCGCATGGCGGTATCGTTCATCTATTCGATCTTTCACAGCTTTGGCTCGGGCCTCGCGAGCGACAAGTTCGGTATCCTGTTCCAGAACCGCGGGGCAGGTTTTACACTCGAACAGGGCCACCCCAACGAGGCAGGCGCCGGCAAGCGGCCCATGCATACGATCATTCCAGGGATGCTGCGCAAGAACGGCAAGGTGATCTTGCCGTTCGGCGTCATGGGTGGGTCGTATCAGTCAACAGGCCACGCGCGGTTTGTCAGCAACATCACCGATTTCGGTATGGATCCACAGGCTGCGATCGATACCCCGCGCGCCTTTGCAGAAGAGGGCAAGCTGAGACTTGAAACAGGATACAGCGACGCCATCATGCAAAACTTGGCCGATCTTGGCCACGATGTGCTGCGCCCTGTCGGACCGATTGGCGGCGCGCAGGCTATTCTCATTCATGATGATGGTGTGTTGGAGGGTGGCAGTGATCCGCGCAAGGATGGTTGCGCGCTTGGCTACTGATGAACGCGCCTAGTTCATCTGGAACTGGAGAGGGTAGCCGCCGTCTTCAAATGGGCCGAACAGATCGTCCAGATCGGGATGATCGACGGGTTCGCCGGAATAGTCAGCGACCAGGTTTTGCTCGGACACATAGGCCACATAAAAACTTTGGTCGTTTTCCGCGAGCAGATGGTAAAATGGCTGGTCTTTTTGCGGGCGCGCCTCTTCGGGGATCGCCTCGTACCATTCATCAGAATTGGCAAACATAGCGTCCACGTCAAAGACCACCCCGCGAAAGGGGTGCTTGCGATGGCGGACAACCTGCCCAAGATGATATTTCGCACGCGTCTTCAACATACAATTCAGCTCCCGCCCCGTTACTAGACGTTTGAATGGCCCGCTGTCCACGGCTGAGGGCCTATTTTCATGGAAACAGTCTGTGAACCTCGGTCGGACAGTGCGGCAATTGACCTTTCAATGGGCAGGCTGCCGCTGACATCGCGCATCTGTCATAACAAGGTTGTTTCCAGACGCGGGTGGATAGGATACAAATGGGGCAATAATACAAAAAACGAAGCGAGAGGCAGATGAGCAAACTCTTTCGCGCAATGATACTGTTGGTCTTAGTGGCTGGTTGCGGCAGCAGAGAATTCTCTGCCCCGCGCGAGATTGATAACGCCTGTAGTATCGTGCGCCAACACCCAGATTATTTGCGCGCATTTCGCGCAGCGGAACGCAATTGGGGCGTTCCAATCCCGACTCTGATGGCAATCATCTATCAGGAAAGCAAATTTATCGGCAATAATCGCCCGCCACACCAATATGCGCTTGGGATTATCCCTACAGGGCGGCAATCCTCGGCCTATGGGTTTTCGCAGGCCCTTGATGGCACCTGGGAAGAATATCAGGACCGGCATGGCGGCCGCAGGGCGCGGCGCGATGATATCGGCGATGCGACCGATTTCATGGGTTGGTATATGGAGCAGACCGTCACGGAAACCGGCGTCGCGCTGTCGGATACGCGCAACCAATACCTTGCCTATCACGAAGGCCGCTCGGGCTATAACCGCGGGACGTATCGCAGCAAAGCATGGCTTATGCGGATTGCCGGCGAAGTTGCCGACCGCGCGGCAATGTATGACGCGCAATTGAGCAGCTGTAACCGCCGCTAAAAGCCTTTGATCAAATGAAAAGGAGGCGCCCATTTGGACGCCCCTTTTCATGTCATCTCGTCTATTGCTGCCAGCTACGCATCTCGGCCTGAATGTTAAACAGGAGATTGCTAAGGGTTCCACCCGTGGCAAGATCACCCAAAATAACGGTCGTTTCCCCACCCACATCATCGGCAATCACCCATTGGCGCAGTTCCACCGGATCGCTGGTAAAAACCAGTTGGATACTGCCGTATTCCGGATGATCGGGGTCTTGTGCCGTGACATTCGTGGCCGTGCCATCACTTGTGTGCCCAGTGACCATCCGCGCGCGGGCTAGATCGATGTCGCGCGCCAAGATGATGCTAAGCGGTGTCTGCGCCAGCGGGTAACGATCCGGCCCATCATTCGAGCGCGCATCAAAAATCGCGACTTGTCCACCACCTGCGATTACGAGCGATTGTTCAGGCGGCGCATATTCGAACCGCACGCGTCCCGGACGTTTGATATAGATCGTTCCCGTTGAAATCGTCCCGTCACTGTTGATCTGCGTGAAATCACCCGTCGCGGTTTGCAACTGGTTCAAATACTGCGAGATTTGCGCCAGCGACAGCTGCTGCGCTTGGGAAGGTGCGGCAAGTGCGGCCAAACCAAGCGGCACAAGCAAAAGAAGAAGGCGTAACTGTTTCATAAACCTTACCTAAGTCGTTGGGGGCATCATTGCATCCCATCACATAGGGGGAAAGATGGCGCATTGGCAGCTGTTAGGCGATATCACGCCCGATGATAAAGGATAGCCGGGCAAAGCACGCCGAAAAATCGGGGTTCCTGCGCCTGGCTTTCGCACTTAGGCTAGCCAGACCATGAAGCAGGGGGCACTTTCATGACCGATTTTCTGATGCTGGCGTTCATCTTTCTCATTGCAGGCGTCATCGCCGTGCCTATTGCCTCGCGGCTTGGGCTAGGATCCGTCCTTGGTTATCTGATTGCGGGCATACTGATCAGCCCCGTTTTGGCGCTGCTGCATGTGGATGTCGTCGCTATTCAGCACTTTGCGGAGTTCGGCGTGGTTATGATGCTGTTCCTAGTCGGACTGGAACTTGAACCGCGCCTCTTGTGGGCGATGCGCGCCAAGCTTCTGGGCCTAGGTGGCGGACAAGTCGGCTTGACCACAATGGCGGTCATGGCCGTGGCGATAGCGCTGGGGCAACCGTGGACCGTCGCACTTGCGATTGGCCTCGTGCTCGCGCTTTCGTCCACCGCAATCGTGCTGCAAACCTTGAACGAAAAAGGCCTGATGAAAAGCGATGGCGGGCAGTCCAGCTTTTCGGTGCTACTGTTTCAGGACATTGCAGTCATCCCGATGCTGGCGCTGATCCCGCTTTTGGCGATGCCCGACCTGATGCACGCAACCGCTGATGCCGTTGCCCACGACACAGGGAGTGACCACGGTCCGGGGCTTAGCCTTGTCGCGGGCCTGAACGGTTGGCAAACCGCAGCCATGACCGTTGGCGCAATCGCCGCTGTGATTCTTGGGGGGTCGTTTCTGACCGGCCCGATATTCCGCTTTGTTGCTGGTGCCAAGCTGCGTGAATTGTTTGTAGCCACGGCCTTAATGATGGTCGTTGGGATCGCCCTACTGATGTCTCTGGTCGGTTTGTCGCCTGCGCTTGGCACGTTCCTTGCGGGCGTAGTGCTGGCCAACAGCGAATACCGGCACGAACTGGAATCCGACATTGACCCGTTCAAAGGGCTGCTGCTGGGGCTATTTTTCATGACCGTCGGGGCGGGCATCAACTTTGCACTGCTTTCCGAAAATCTTGGAGCCACACTTGCGCTAACCTTCGGTCTGATCGCTTTGAAAGTTATCGTTCTGCTGGTCCTTGGCCGTATTTTCAAACTGCAAGGCAGCGATAAATGGCTGTTCGGCCTCGGTCTCGCGCAGGCTGGTGAATTCGGGTTTGTCCTGCTGTCATTCACCGTCGCCAACAATGTGATCCCTACAGGCGTCGCCGACCAACTGCTGCTGGTCGTGGCCCTGTCGATGTTGTTGACGCCGCTGCTGTTCATCTTGCATGACCGGGTGATCGTGCCGCGATTCAATGCCGACCAAGACCGCGAAATGGATACAATTGAGGAATCAAACCACATCATCATCGCTGGTCACGGCCGCGTAGGCGGTATTGCAGCGCGCATGCTGCGTGGCGCGGGGGTCGGCGCGACGGTAATTGACTTTTCGGCCGCGCAGATCGACATGCTCTCCAAATTCGGGTTTCGCGCTTATTACGGTGACGCGACCCGACCCGACCTGTTGCATTCCGCTGGTATCGAAGAAGCAAAGGTGCTGGTCGTCGCCATCGACGGCAAAGACCAGATCACGGAACTGGTTCACTATGTTCACATGAACCATCCGCATGTGCACATCATCGCCCGCGCGATAGATCGCAACCACGTCTACGATCTTTATGCTGCGGGGTGCCGCGACATTATCCGCGAAACCTATGACAGCTCTTTGCGCATGGGGCGCTCATTGCTCGAGGCGTTAGGCCATTCACGCGAGACCGCCGAGCAGATCCGCGATACCTTTGACGGGATGGATCGCAAAGTCATGATTGAAATGGCCGAGCACTACGATCCGAGCGTGCTCCCAACCGACAATGAAGCCTATATGACCCGCGTGCGCGCCATGTCCGACGGCTGGCAGGACGATCTCGAGGCCGAGATCAAATCCATTATCGCAGCCGCCGCAGACACAAGAACGGAGTCCGAAGGGTAACCCCGGACCCCGCCGATTCTGTGCCGCACCTTACTGCCGTTCAGGGATCAAAATCTCGCGCTTACCGACGTGGTTCGCGCCACTTACGATTCCCTCATCTTCCATTTGCTCGACCAGTCGCGCAGCCTTGTTATAGCCGATCGCCAGTTTGCGCTGAATGTAGGACGTTGAACATTTGCGGTCCTTGGCAACAATCGCAACAGCCGTGTCATAAAGCGCGTCCTCGCCGTCTGTATTCCCGCCCAGTCCAAGCACCAGATCAATGCTGCTTTCGGTGCCTTCCTCGGGGCCTTCCACTACGCCCGACATATATTCAGGCGCACCGAACCCCTTAAGGTAATTCACGATTTCTTCGACTTCTTCATCGCTACAGAACGGGCCGTGGACGCGGGTAATTTTCGCGCCACCCGCCATATAAAGCATGTCACCCATGCCCAGCAGCTGTTCGGCACCTTGTTCACCCAGGATTGTGCGGCTGTCGATTTTGCTGGTCACCTGGAACGAAATCCGCGTCGGAAAGTTCGCCTTGATCGTGCCGGTGATAACATCCACCGATGGACGCTGCGTCGCCATAATCAAATGAATTCCCGAGGCCCGCGCCATCTGCGCAAGACGCTGGATGCAGGCTTCGATCTCTTTGCCAGCAACCATCATCAGGTCGGCCATTTCGTCAACGATCACGACAATATAGGGCAGAACCTCGGGCTTGAACTCGTCCGTTTCAAAGATAGGATCGCCGGTTTCATCATCGAACCCGGTCTGCACTGTGCGGCTGAACATCTCGTCCTTGGCAAGTGCGTCACGCACACGGCCATTATAACCCTCGATGTTGCGCACGCCCATTTTCGACATCTTGCGATAACGCTCTTCCATCTCGCCCACAGTCCACTTCAATGCGACCACGGCCTTTTTTGGGTCGGTCACGACAGGGGACAACAGATGCGGGATGCCGTCATAAACCGACAATTCCAGCATCTTTGGGTCGATCATGATCATCCGGCATTCTTCTGGCGTCAGCTTGTAAAGCAGGCTCAAGATCATCGTATTGATCGCCACTGACTTACCCGACCCCGTGGTGCCCGCAATCAGCAGGTGAGGCATCTTGGCAAGGTTAGCGACAACCGGATCACCGCCAATGTCCTTGCCCAAAGCCAGCGGTAGGCGCATGTTGCTATCGCCAAAATCGCGCGCTGACAGAATTTCGCGCAGCACGACCATTTCGCGGTTTTCGTTCGGCAATTCGATACCGATCACAGACCGGCCAGGCACCGTCGACACGCGCGCAGACAGCGCCGACATCGACCGCGCGATGTCATCGGCAAGGCCAATCACCCGCGAGGCTTTCAAACCGGGCGCAGGCTCAAGCTCGTACATCGTCACAACAGGCCCAGGGCGCACCGAGACGATCTCGCCCTTGACGCCATAATCATCCAACACGCTTTCCAGCATCCGCGCGTTTTCTTCCAGCGCGTCGTCGGACAGGTGGTGACGTTCAATCGATTCGGGGCTGCTCAGCAGGCCAAGCGGCGGAATTTGGTAGTCGGCATGCTTTTCCTCGAACTGAAGGGCAGGCTGCGCTTCGGCCTTGGCTTGGCGGCTAGGTTGAACCGCCCTCTTGACCGGATGCTGCACAACTTTGCGCACTTCGGGTGCCGCGGGAATGGGCGCGGGATGCATGTCGGGCACGGCGTCATAGTCCTGCTCGATCACGTCCGTGTCCATTGGCGCCTCGTCAAAGGCAGATGCCAACACCGGCGGCTCGGCAGGTAGGCCCGTATGGTTAGGAGCAGTTTTCAGCAGCAGAGCATCAGGCCCACGAAACCGCGACAACGTTGGCTCGACCCGACCGGCGGGTGGCGCAACAGGCTGCGGCGCGGCGTGCATCGGTTGGCGAACACGGTTGCGGATCACATCGCTGATCTTTGCTTTGATGCGGGCATCGTCTTGCGGCTGTTCGGCAAAGTTCGCGCTCAGGTGAGTTTCTACAAGTTCGGGTTCGGGCATCCGCTCGTGACGCTTAAGGAGCGACGGCATCAGCCCACCCAATAGGCCACCTGACTGCGGTTCAGCGGCGCGCGCTGGTGCCACCATATGGTCGGGCTGTGGATGATACCGTGGATCGTGCGTTGGCATTGCCGGCGCGGCACGCACAACTGCAGCAACGCGCGCCGCCTCACTTTGCATGTAGGGCGCAGTGGTATAGGCATCCGCCTCTTCTTGGGCTTGTGCGCGTTCAATATCGGCTCGCGCGCGACGGTCCTGCACCTTGGCATAGGTGCCTTGTACGGCGCGCATCGAGGCAGACGCCCCTTGCCCCAACAGGCGCAGCAACAACGCATAAAGCATGATGAAACCGATCAACAAGAACCGGCCCAGCACCTTCACCTCGCGCATGGTGAAACCCAGCACAAACGCGCCGAGCGCCACAATAGCGACACCACTGACCAGCGACATGATCTTGACACTTATAACCGCACTGATTGGCACAATTGTCAGCGCCATGGCGAGGGTCGTATCGCCAAAAAGACCGCCCAAACCAAAGCTGTGATCCCACCCGGCACCGGGGGCCAGGGTCGCGGCATAAACCGCCAACATGGCAATCGCAATCGGTGCAAAAATCAGACGACCCAACGCGCGCTCTTCGCCATGATGCAGGGTCAGACGGGCACCCCAAGCAATAACCGTAACCGGAATTCCCCAAGCGCCCCAGCCCACAATCATAAGGACCGGTGCCGCGATCGAGGCCCCAAAGCGGCCCAGCCAGTTTTGCACGGGCGCATCTGTGGCTGACATCCAATTGGGATCATCGGGATTATAGGATACGATCATCATTGCGGCCAGAACGCCCAACACTATCAGGCCAAGGCCCAGCAATTCCTTGCCACGTTTTTCGATTGCCGCCTGCATATTGCTGTCCAACAATGGATCGCGTTGTCGTGTCTGATAAGCCATATCTTCGTGCCTCGCCTTAACCGTATAGACAGTCGCGGATCTGTGTCAGACCGCGCTGCATTTCTTGTGTTGGGGCCACCATCGCAACCCGAATATATCCCGCACCGGGGTTTTGGCCCCCGACATCGCGGCTCAGATATGCGCCGGGAAGAACCCGCACGCCGGTTTCCTGCCACAACCGCAGTGCCGCCGCCTCGCCGTCTTTGACGGGTAGCCATAAAAAGAACCCCGCTTCCGGGCTGGAATAGCCGGGCACATGGCCCAAGATCTTGTCCGCGACGCGGTATTTCTCGCCATAAAGCGCACGGCTCTCGATCACATGCGCCTCGTCGGCCCAAACCTTTTCGGCAACGCGCTGCAATGGCAGCGGCAAGGGCGCACCGGCATAGGCGCGCAACTGGCGCATCCTGGCGATGCTTTGCACGCCACCAGCGGCAAAACCGGACCGAAGACCGGGCAGGTTCGAGCGTTTTGAAAGTGAATGAAACACAACAACCCGTTCGGGATCAGCGCCCATCTTGGCCGCGATTTCCAACGCACCGGTGGGCGGCGCATCACGATAAATTTCGGAATAGCACTCGTCAGCAAAGATACGAAAATCGTGCTTTTCGGCCAGCGCGATCAGATCACGCCAGTAATCTTCGCCTGCAACAACACCCTGCGGATTGGCTGGGGAACAGATGTAGGCAATCGCCGTGCGATCCAGAATTTCAGTGTCTAATCCAGCGTAATCGGGCAGGTTTCCCGTCTCTGGGGTCGCCGCCACATAAACAGGCTCGGCCCCGACAGACAGTGCTGCAACCGCGTAAACCTGATAGAACGGATTGGGCGTCAGGATGACCGGCTGTTTGCCATTCTTGGTTTCCGGGCAAAGCGCCATCGCCGCATTGTATAGCCCCTCGCGGGTGCCATTCAGAGCGATAATTTGGTCCGGTGAAACGCTCACACCATAGCGAAAATTCAACCAACCAGCGATCACCGCCAGCAATTCAGGCGTGCCTTCATTGGGGGGGTATTTCGCAAACTCACTGACATGCGCGCGCAGAATGTTGCCGACCCACGCAGGAAAATAATGCTGCGGTTCGCCAATGGTCATGGCGATGGGCGTGCCGCCCGGTTTATGGACGTCAAGCAACTCCCGCAAACGCGGGAAAGCATAGGCCGGTAGGCTCGAGAACCGCTCGGGATACAACATCTCTGCCTCTGGTTACGGGATCATTTGTGTCCCGCTTTTTAGCAAAGTAGCGCGCATCGCAGGCCGCTGTCCAGAAAAACACTGCGATATTTAGGGGTTGCATGGATTGATTGTGTCTTTTGGGTCAGGTGATCAGCCAATCGCCGCCGCAACAGCCACCCCAAGACGCAACAAACGCGCTTCGGTATCTGGTGCACAATTCAGCATTATCCCCGTGCTGGGCACCCCTGTGGGGATACTAAGTGACGCCAATCCCATCAGATTGGCAACGCGGGTATTGCGCAGCGTCATCAGGTTGGACGCTTTGTAATATGCCTCATCGCTGATCAGCCGATCAAGGTTGGGCGGCATATTCGCCGCCGTCGGGCAAATTACGGCATCATAGCCAGCCGTAGCCGCAAGATAACTCGCGCGTATGGCATGCAGGCGTTTCCACGCATGCAAATAGTCATGCGCTAACACCTCGCGCCCAGCGCGCACCCTCTCCAGAATTTGCGGGAACATCTTTTCCGGCGCTGCCTCGACCAACTCGCGCCAATTGGCGTAGGCGTCTGCGGTATAAAGAACGACTGACAGATCAAACGCTTCGGTCAATTCTGGAACCGCACCATGCACAACCTGGACCCCTGCACTTTCCAACTGCGCAACAGCACTTTTGAAACCCGCCGCGGGCGCATCTTCAAGGCCTTCCATCACGATCGTATCAAGCACGAGGAACCGCACGCCGTTCAGGTTTGCACCACGCAGATCGGCAGGTTTGGCCCCCTCCAAGGCGGCCAGCATCAGCGCTGCATCCTCGACCGTGCGGCACAAAGGACCGACGGTATCAAGCGTCAGACACAGCGGCACGACCCCTTGTAACGGCACGCGACCATGGGTGGTTTTCAAGCCGACGAGATCGTTCCAAGCAGCCGGAATGCGCACCGATCCACCAGTATCAGACCCGACAGCAGCCGCCGCCAACCCAAACGCAACCGATGCCGCAGCCCCCGACGACGACCCGCCAGGAACGGCACCGGCATCATTCACGCAAGGCGGTGTTGCGGCGATCGGATTATACCCCAAACCGGAAAACGCGATTTCCGACATGTGAGTTTTGCCCAAACACACAAGGCCCATCGCAGTGGCGTTTTGCAGAACTACTGCGTCCTTTTCGGGCACTCGCCCCGCCATCAACGCAGTGCCTGCTTCTGTCCCGACGCCAGCAGTATCAAACAGGTCCTTCCAAGACACCGGCACGCCATCAAGCGGCGATAACCGTTGATCGTTTTTCGCCCGAACAGCCGCCGCACGCGCCTCAGACCTTGCCCGATCAGCCGTCACGCGCGCATAGATACGATCCCGCAATGGGTGCACATCAATCGCCGCCAAATAGGCGTCAGTCAGCGCAACGGCGTCGATCTTGCCTGCACCAATTCCACGACCCAAATCTGCCGCAGACATCCATAGCCAATCTTGCATATCATCCCCCGTTTTAACGCAAGCTAGCGGCCATAGGGCGCATGGACAATCCCGCCCGCCGCGTCCTATGCAGGGGCATGACACATGACACAGATATCGCGATTGTTGGTGGCGGGCTGAACGGCCCTGCCCTTGCGCTTGCGCTTGCTCACTCCGGCTTTCGCGTGACGGTTATCGACGCGCTCCCGCTCGATACGCGCAATGACCCCGGTTTTGACGGGCGCGCATATGCGCTTGCGCTTGCCTCGCAGCGATTGCTGAAAAATTTGGGCATCTGGGGTGCAATTGCAGACCACGCCCAGCCGATGTTGGAAATCAAAGTCACAGACGGGCGCGCAGGTGAAGGGCCAAGCCCGTGGATGCTGCATTTTGATCACGCCGAAATCGAAGAAGGCCCGATGGGCTATATGGTCGAAGACCGGCACCTGCGCCGCGCCTTCCTCGATGCATTGGCCGAAAATGATCGGATCACGCAGATCGCTGGCGAAACCGTGGTGGCACAATCAGTTGATGCAAGAGGCGCAAAGGTAGAGCTTGCTTCAGGCAAAACTGTTACCGCCAGACTCCTGATCGGCTCGGATGGGCGGCGCAGCGGCACGGCCCAGCGCGCGGGAATCACTCGCACCGGCTGGGGCTATGAGCAAACCGGCGTTGTCTGCGCAGTGACCCATGACAGGCCCCACGGCGGTATCGCGCATCAGTTCTTTATGCCGCACGGCCCGCTGGCAATTCTACCGCTGACCGGCAATCGCAGCTCGATCGTTTGGAGCGAAACCGATGACCGCGCCGCCGAACTCACGGCAATGAACGACAATGATTTTCTGGACGCCCTACGCCCCGCATTCGGGAGCTTTCTGGGCGAGATTTCCCTGAGTGGCGCAAGGTTCAGCTATCCACTTAACCTTACACTAGCGGACAGTTTCATCGCGGATCGCGTGGCTTTGGTTGGCGATGCAGCCCATGGAATGCACCCGATTGCGGGTCAGGGATTGAACGCAGGCCTACGTGACGTGGCTGCCTTGGCCCAAGTGCTGGCAGATGCACGCGCACGCGGTGAAGACATCGGCAGCGTGCCGGTCATGCAGCGCTACCAACGATGGCGGCGGTTCGACACGGCCACGCTCGCCGTTGCGACAGATACGTTCAACAAGCTGTTTTCAAACAACAATCCGTTTCTGCGTGGTATCCGCGACATTGGCATGGGCGTCGTCAACGCGATCCCGGCAGCACGGCGCAGTTTCATCCGCGAGGCAGCGGGCCTTAGCGGCGACTTGCCTAGGTTGATGCGCTGTTAATCCAGCTGGCGTGCTTCATCCACTAGCATCACCGGAATCCCTCCACGGATCGGATAGGCAAGGTGGGCCGATTTCGACACAAGTTCCTGCTTTTCAGCGTCGTATCTTAGTGGTCCGTGGGTCTGCGGGCAAACCAAAGCCTCAAGCATCTTGGGGTCAAACGCGCGTTCGTTGCTCATTGCATGATCTCCTCGTTGTCGCCGCCACGCATGGCAAATTCGATCAGGGTAAACAAGGTTTCGCGACGCGTGGACAATGACGGGGCCTCAAGCAGGGCCTGTTTGTCTTCGTGGCCAAACGGGCAAAGCATCGACAGCGAATTGATCAGTAATTCGTCGTCCGCGTCTTTCATGCTGTCCCAGTCAGTCGACAGCCCGCGATCATGAAAGAACCGTTCCAGCAGATCCATCAAACTGGCCCGATCCAAACCAGGATCCTTTTCAGCAGGCCCAAGGTCACGCCCGAACCCTGTCCACGACACACCGCAGCGGCGATAGGGCGTGAACCCCTCAACCTCCGCGACCACGCGAAACCGCGAGACGCCGGACAGGGTAATCATATAGCGCCCGTCTTCTGTTTCCGAAAACGCCGTAACCCGCCCCGCACACCCAATACTGTGCAACCGGCTTGTTCCATGCGGCCCATCGAACGGCTGGATCATCCCGATCAATCGCGTCGGTGACTTCAGCACATCGTCCAACATCGCCAGATAACGCGGCTCAAACAAGTGCAACGGCAACCGCGCGCGCGGCAAAAGCAACGCTCCGGGCAGTGGGAAAAGCGGGATCGTCTCGGGCAGGTCTGATTCTCTAATCATGCACATAACCTAGCCTGCGAAACCCGTCAGGCAAATATCATCGACGACAACTTGCGGCGCCCGTTCAAAGCGATCGGGTCAGTCGGCTTGAGCGCATCGAAAACCGTGAACAACTGCGCCTTAGCAGCGCCGGCATTCCATTCGCGATCACGGCGGAACAACTCCAGCAATTCGCCAATCGCACCTTCAACATCGCCGGACGCGTGCAGCGCCGTAGCTAGATCAAACCGCGCTTGGTGATCGTTTTCATCCGCTGCGACTTGCACGCGCAGATCATCCAGCGGCCCGGCATTTTCAGCCTGTCGTGCCAAATCAAGCTGTGCATGGGCCGCTTCCATTTCCGGCGCGTTGGCAATCTCGGCTGGGGCGCCGTTCAGCACGCCCTCGGCCTCGTCCAACTGGCCCAGCGCCATATGCGCACGGGCCAAGCCACCAAAGGCCGCCGCGCTATTCCCGTCTTCTTCTATAACGGCTGCAAAGGTTTCTGCCGCATCAGCGGCCTCGCCCTCGATCAGCATCGCCTCAGCTGCTTCCAAAGCATCCGCCAACCCGTTGTCTTCCTCGCCGCCAAGATCAGCGACCTTGTTCACGAACGCCTCGATTTCGGATTGCGGCTGCGCGCCTTGGAACCCGTCAACCGGCTTGCCCTCGTAGAACGCATAGACGGTCGGGATGGATTGCACCTGCAACTGGCCCGCGATGCCTTGGTTCTGGTCCACGTCGACCTTAACCATCTTAACGCGCCCGCCCGCCTTGGTCACTGCCGCCTCGAGCGCTGGGCCAAGCGTTTTGCATGGGCCACACCAAGGCGCCCAGAAATCGACGATCACCGGCACGGTTTTGCTAGCTTCGATCACGTCTTCCATGAACGTCGCATCGCCGCTATCTTTGATCAGATCTGTCGCTGGCGCATCTGCACCTGTATCACCAAGGTTGAGCATATCAGCCCCCATCAATTGCTGTGTTGCCCCCTATATGGGCATGTCATCGCAAAAGGCCAAGGGCTGGCTTTGCCCAATTCACGTGGCGGCGTAGCTTTACAGGAAACAGGAGGAGATCATGCCAACACTATTAGCATTCGGGGATAGCAACACCCATGGCACCGCGCCGTTTCGCGACGAACGCATCTCGCAGCGTTTCGATGCGCAAACCCGCTGGCCGACCTTGGCTCTCCGCACTCTTGGCCCCAACTGGACCCTTGTCGAGGAGGGCCTGCCCGGACGCACAACTGCACTCCCCGATCCGGTAATGGGCACGCATATGGACGGGCGCGAGGGATTGAAAATCGCGCTTGCTAGCCATGGACCGATTGATTGGCTGACGATCATGTTGGGAACCAATGACGTAAAGGCCCGCTTTGGTGCAACGCCCGCGACGATTGTAGCAGGGATCGCCGCGCTGGTTGATATCGCGATGCAGGCCGATATGCAGGACCGCCACCGCGGGTTCAAAATTCTGCTCATCTGCCCGCCCGTCGCGATAGAAGCCGGATTACTTGCGGATGAGTTTATCGGCTGCGAAGCGAAATCGCGCGCGCTTGCCCCGCTATTGGCAAGCTACGCCACTGCGCGCGGGCTGCACTTTTTGAACGCCGGGGACCATATCACGGCCAGCCCGTCTGACGGCATTCATTTCGAACCCGACAGCCATGCGACACTGGCAGGTGCGGTCGCGGCGGCAATTTCCTAAAGATGGAAGGGCCTGAGCCTCTACGCGCGCACCAGATTGGTGCCATCCAAGCCATATCGGACCCATACGCTTTCCATATGGTTTCCATACGCTTTCCAGATCGGGTTTTTTACAGATCAAACGTCGCGAAAACCGGCGCGTGGTCGCTGGGTTGTTCCCATCCGCGCACAGCACGCAACACACGGCTTGAATGGGCCGCGTTGGAAATATCGGGCGTTGCCCAAATGTGATCAAGGCGGCGGCCTTTGTCGGCCCCATCCCAATCGGCGGCCCGATATGACCACCAGCTATAGAGGTTGCCTTCGGGGATATCTTGCCGCGTGATATCAACCCATTTTCCTGCGTCTTGGGTCTGGGCAAGATGTTCGATTTCGACCGGTGTATGGCTGACGATTTTCAGCAGTTTCTTGTGATCCCAGACATCATCCTCGCGTGGGGCGATGTTCAAGTCGCCGACCAGAATGGCTTTTTCTGGCGCGTTGGCATGAAAGTGGTCGCGCATTTCAGTCAGGTAGTCGAGCTTTTGACCGAACTTTTCATTGATCTCGCGGTTGGGTTTGTCGCCACCTGCAGGGACGTAGAAGTTATGCACCGTCACGCCATTCGCCAGCCGCCCCGCGATATGGCGGGCATGGCCCAGCGCTGCAAAATCCTCCGCACCAACTTCTTCAATCGGCATCTTGGACAGGATCGCAACGCCGTTATACCCCTTCTGCCCACGCGCGACGTGATGCGCGTAGCCCAGCGCTGCAAACGCCTCGAACGGCATCTTCTCCACAGGGCTCTTACACTCCTGTAAACAAAGGACATCCGGCAATTCCTCGGTCATCAACCGCGCCACCAACCCCTCGCGCAAACGCACCGAATT